>JAFYBI010000184.1 GCA_017540285.1 Clostridia bacterium
GTGCTGTCGCTGATCTGCGTCGCCATCGCGCTCGGCTACACGGGACGTCTCTTGTACTTACAGGTCTCGGGTCAGGACTATTACAGCATGTCGACCCAGACCGTCTACCGCACCCGGACGGCGGTGATCCAGGCGCGCCGAGGCGAGATCTTCGACCGGAACGGCGTGCCGCTCGTCGTCAACACCGATGCCTACGATATGTCCCTCGATTACCAGACCATCACGCGCGACAACGAGGAGCTGAACGAAATGCTGCTCGACATGATCTCGATCGCCGCGCGTTCCGGGGAAGAGGAGCGCATCCTCCCGCCGAAGGAATATCTCAGGGCGTCCGTCAACCCCGACGGGCTGGTCTATGAGATCCCCGAAGGCTTCGCCGATACGTCGGCCGGGCGGCGGTACTTCAAGCTCATCGGCGAGCTCAACGTCGAGGATGACGCGCCGACGGAGGACCAGATCCAGGCGCTCATGCTCTACTACGGCATCCTCGCCCGCGAGCAGGACCCGATCACGAAGGAAGTCACGTACTATTACCGCTATACCTACGACACCGCGGCCTCCCTCCTCGCCCGGCGCCTCGACATGACCCTCAGCCAGTTCGCTCCCACGAATCCCTACAAGATCGCCGAGGACGTCTCCCTCGCGTTCATCACGGGCATGGAGGAGCTCTATTCCCGCGGCTTCACGGTCCAGGCGGAGCGCGGGCGGGAGTACTGCTATCCCGGCTATCTCTCGCACGTTCTCGGTTATCTCGGCGCGATCCCGGAAGAACGCGCGTCGTATTATACGGAGCAGGGCTATCAGATCAACGAGAAGATCGGCATCGCCGGATGCGAATCCGCGTTTGAGAGCACCCTGCACGGCACCGACGGCCTCCTCTCGATCACCGAAGACAGCTACGGCAACGTCATCTCCACCGAGGTCGTGAAGGAGCCGGTCGCCGGCCAGGACGTCTATCTCACGATCGACATCAACATGCAGATCGTCGCGGAGAACGCCCTCGCCCGCAACGTCGCGCGCATCCGCGAAGAGGCGAACCCCTACAAGCCTCTCACCGGTGAAGATGCGTCCGCGGGCGGCCTGACCGTCATCGATCCGGACAGCAACGAGGTCCTCGCGATCGCGTCCTATCCGACCTACAACCTCGCACTGTACAGCACGGACAGCGTCTACCGGACCCATCTCAGAAACGATACCGAGCTCTCTCCGATGCTCAACCGCGCGCTCATGGGCGGATACGCGCCCGGCTCCACGTTCAAGGTCGGCGTCGCGACGGCGGCCCTCATGGAGAAAACCATTACGAAGGACACCATCATCGACGCGCAGGGCCAGTACATGTACTACGCCGACACGGGCTACACGCCCCGCTGCTGGCTCTACCTCCTTGCCGGACAGGTCCACGGCAAGATCAACGTCGTCACGGCGATCCAGGAATCCTGCAACTACTTCTTCTTCGACGTGGGCCGTCAGCTCACGATCGAGAAAATGAACGAATACTGCCGTCATTACGGCCTCGGCGAGCACACCGGGATCGAGCTGGCGGAGAGCACCGGGATCCTCGCGGGACCGGATTACCGGAACGACAACGGTCTGCTCGCGTGGGGCCCCGGCGACACCCTGCAGGCCGCCATCGGACAGAGCGACAACCTCTTCTCCCCCCTGCAGCTCGCCTGTTACCTCTCGACGATTCTGAACAAGGGCAAGCGCTATGAGGCGCACATCCTGAAGGAGATCCGCGACTACCGGGCGCCGAAGCCGTCGTGGAAGAACGAGACGGTCATCGCCGATGAGATCAAGATCCCGGACGACATCCTGAACACCGTGCGGGAAGGCATGAAGGGCGTTATGGACCTCGGTTCCGCGGCGACCGTCTTCAAGGATTACGAAATCCCGGTGGGCGGCAAGACCGGTACCGCGCAGGTCCACGAGGACCGTTCCGACAACGGGATCATGATCGCGTTCGCGCCGTTCGAGAAGCCCGAGCTGATCGTCACCTGCGTCATCGAGCAGGCGTCCGGCGGTACCGAAACGGGCTATTCGATCCGCGACATTTTCGACTACTATTTCAGCGTTGACGAGATCCGCGCGAGAAAAGCCGCCGAGGAGGCGGAGGAAGCCGCAAGGCTTGCCGCGGAGGAAGAGGAGCGTCAGGCGGCGGAAGAAGCCTACGCCGCGTATCTCGCGGAGCAGGAGCGTCTCTATCAGGAGGCGCTCGAAGCCGCAGCCGCCGAACAGGTGCCGGAGACGCCGGCGGCCGAGATCTCCGCGGAAGAGCCGGCGACCGCCGTCCCGTATGACGACGGCAGCGCATGGCTCATCGATATTCCGTGATGGCAAAACGAACGAAAGCCGCATGCGGCGGGAGGATGGAATGCCGGACATTGTCAAGATTCACGCGATCCTGAAACAGCTCTATCCGGACGCCCTCTGTTCGCTCGAATACGGCGGCGATCCGTGGCGGCTGCTCATAGCGGCACGGCTCTCCGCGCAATGCACCGACGAGCGGGTGAACATCGTCTGCGTCCCGCTCTTCGAGGCGTACCCGGACGTCTGCGCAATGGCGGATGCGGAGATCCCGGTGGTCGAGGAGATCATCCGCCCCTGCGGGCTCTTCCACACGAAGGCCGAGTCCTGCGTCATGATGTCCCGGCAGATCGTCGAGCGGCACGGCGGCCGGGTCCCCGACACCATGGAAGAGCTGCTCGCCCTGCCCGGCGTTGGACGCAAGATCGCCAACCTCGTCCTCGGCGACTGCTTCGGCAAGCCCGGGATCGTCGCGGACACGCACTGCATCCGCCTGAACGGCCGGTTCGGATTCTACGATCCGTCGCTCAGGGATCCCGCAAAGGTCGAGAAGATCCTCTCGGGGATCGTTCCCGGGGAAGAACAGGCGGCGTACTGCCACCGGATGGTCCTCTTCGGACGGGAATTCTGCATGGCGCGCGGACCGCGCTGCGGAGAATGTCCCCTGAGGCGCGAAAGCCTCTGTACATACGGAAACGAACAGGGAGAAAAGCAGCAGTGAGCAGAACGGACGACAACAGCATCGCGATCCCCCTGCCGCCGCCCGTGACCTTCGTGATGGAACGTCTGGAGGCGTCGGGCTTTCACGCCTACGCGGTCGGCGGATGCGTGCGGGACGCCCTCATGGGCAGGATCCCCGGCGACTACGACGTCACGACGGACGCGCGGCCCGAGGAAATGCAGCATATCTTCGCCGACTGCCGCGTCGTGGAGACCGGACTGAAGCACGGGACGCTCACGGTGGTGCGGGACGGCATGAACGTCGAGACGACGACGTACCGCATCGACGGGGGGTACGCCGACGGACGCCACCCGGATGCCGTGACCTTTACCGACCGGCTGGCGGACGACCTGTGCCGCCGGGATTTCACGATCAACGCGATGGCCTGGGCGCCGGGGCAGGGGATCGTCGATCTCTTCGGCGGTGAGGAGGACCTTCGGGCAAAGCGGATCCGCTGTGTCGGACGGGCGTCGGACCGGTTCTCCGAGGACGGTCTGCGCATCCTGCGCGCGCTGCGCTTCGCGTCGGTGCTCGGATTCGCATGCGACGAAGAATGCCGGGCGGCGGTCACGGATGGCATGCATCTGCTCGACCGCATCTCCCGGGAACGCATTTACGCGGAGCTCACCAAGCTGCTCGGCGGCGTCGGCGCGGCGCGGATCCTCGGGGAATACGCCCCGGTCATCGCGCATGTGCTCCCGCCGCTTGCCGAAGAAGATGTCCGCCGTGCGTCGACTGTGTTCGCGCGCATGACGGCCGATCTCCCGACCGCGGTCCGGTACGCCGTCCTCCTCGATGCGCTGGATACGGAGACGGCGGCGAAAGCGATGGACACGCTCAAACCCTCGAAGGATGAAAAACGCGCGGTCCTCTCGCTCCTCTCGCGCAGAGAAACGGTCGACACCGGCTCTTACGGCGTGAAATGCCTGATGCGCGACGCCGGGGACGCTTTCCCCGCGGTCTGGGCGTCCTTCGCCTTCCTGACGGGGCGGATCGATGCGGCAGGCGCGGCGGCGGTGCGGCGTGCTGCGGACGAGATCCTCGCGGCGGACGAATGCCGGAATCTCGGCGGGCTGGCGATCGACGGACGGGATCTCGCGCTGAGAGGCTTCACGGGCCCGGCGATCGGGGAAACGCTCGCCGCGCTTCTGGATGCGGTGATGCGCGGGAAGATCCCGAACGAGCGGGACGCGCTTCTTGCAAATCGGGAGGCTGGACATGGATAAACCGGAACAGAAGAAAAAAGAAAAACGGATCCGCGCGACTCCCTGCGAGACCTGCCTTTTCTACGATGTGATCGACGAGGAGGGGACGCTCGGGTGCACCGTCGACGTGGACGAGGACGAGGCGTGGCGCGAGCGGGCGGACATGCACAGCGAATGTCATTATTATCAATTCTACGACGAATACAAGACCGTACAGAAACAGAACTGACGGCGGAGGGGATATGAAGGCTCGGATCGAGGAAACGGTGCGGGAGATGTGTCCGCCCGTAAGCGAACGGCATCAGGTACATATCGTCAATCCCGCGGCGGGCAGGGGAAGACTTCTCGAAGCGGTGCGGCGCGCGATCGCCGATACTGCCGGAGAAATCCGCGAAAGCGCGGAGCCCGGGGACGTGACGCGGCTCGTGCGGGAGCTCTTTGAAGCGGAGCCGTACGCGCACGCGGTGGTCTACGGCGGCGACGGGACCGTCTTTGAGGCGGTCAACGGCATCATGCAGTCCGGAGCCGGCCGCACGGCATCCTTCTCCGTGATCCCCGCGGGGAGCGGAAACGATTTTTCCACCCATGCGAACGACTCCGGGCTTCATCCGAAATCCGTCATCGCGCCGATCGATGTGATCCGGACCGTATCGGACGGCGTCGAGCGGTATTATGCGAACATGATGAACATCGGCTTCGACTGCTCGGTCGTCGCGCAGACGCTCTGGCTGAAGGAAAAGACCTTTCTCCGCGGAAGCGCGGCCTACATCGGCGGCGTTGCGAAGGAGCTCTTCGTGAAGAAGACGACCGATGTTGCGGTCGAATTCTCCGGGTGTGTCAACCCGGCGGACGGCTCGGCGCTTCCGGATTTGCAGCTGAGGCAGAAGATGCTTCTGACCGCGGTGGGGAACGGTTCCTGCTGCGGCGGCGGCTTCCACGCCCTGCCCCTCGCCGCGCTCGACGACGGGTACATGGATGCGCTCGTCGTGAACGACGTCAGCCGCCCGCGGTTCGTCGCCCTCGTCGGGGATTACCGCGCGGGGACGTACGTCAATGAAAAGGGGGAGCTGAAAGAGAGATTCCGCTCCGTCCTGCGCTTCGTGCGCTGCCGGAAGATGCGGATCACGGGGCCCGAACGCTTCTGCCTCGACGGAGAGATCTTTCCGACGGGCGCGGCGCGCACGATCGAGGCCGAAGTCCTGCCCCGCGCGCTGAATTACGTGCCGTTATAAGAAATAAGAAAAACGGGGGAGGAATTCCTCTCCCGTTTCCCGTGAACCCTTACGTCCGGACCTTGCGGGGCCGGGTCACGATCACCAGGACGACGATGGCTGCGAGAAGCGCGAGGAGCGCCAGCGGATGGAACCGCACGGTGTCGCGCACGGCGTTTGCCGCGCTGCCGATCGTTTCGCCCGCCGTCTCGCTGCCCGCCGCGTTCACCACGCCGTTGCCGTCGGTATCGCCGAGGGTCGTGTCATTGCCTCTGGCGTTCTCACCGGCGCTGCGGGCCGTGCCGGACGGGGTCACGGTCGTCGACGATCTGCCCGAAGCGCTGCCCATGCCGGCGGTACCTTCCTTCACGGAGCCGGTCGAGCCGGCCGCGTTCGTCGTCTTGCCGGTCATGCCGCCGGTCGTGCTGTTGTCGGCCCGGTCCGAGGTGCCGTTTGTGCGGTTCGTGCCGGATGCCGTGCGGTTCGTGCCGGGAGCCGGGACGACGCTGTTGTCCCCCGAAGCATTCGGAACGACGGGTTCGGCCTGTTCGGACGCGATGAGTCCGCCCTCCGCCGTACCGCCCGCTGTACCCGCCGTACCGCCGAGACCTGCGTTTGCGGCTGCGGAAACGGCGACGGCGAGGAGGGCGCAAAGGACGGCGGCCACGAGGGTCACGCCGAGGACATGGGCGATGCCGTGCCCGGATTTTTTCATCGAATTCTTCATCATACATAACCTCCGTAATGATTGAAATCGGATTGCGGCGCGATTAGTCTTGCCAAAACGGCCCGCTGCTATGCGCCCGGACTGAGGTCAGCTTTTTCCTCGGGAGGATGCATTTGGAAAACAAGCGATTCACGAAAAACGACAGCGGCTTTGTCTGCGCGAACTGCGGGAAGAAAGTGCCGCCCCTGCGCTATACCTCGCGGAACCATTGCCCGTGGTGCCTCTGCTCGCTGCACCTCGACGTCAATCCGGGCGACCGGGCGGCGGACTGCGGCGGGATCATGGATCCGATCACGGCGGAACCGGACGCGAAGCGCGGCTTCATCCTTACCCACCGATGCCGCAAATGCGGTGCCGTGCGTCGGAACAAAGCCGCCGAGGACGACGACCGGGGAGAGATCATCCGCCTCACGGCGATGCATTGAACCGCAGCGGTGCATAGGAAACTGAAAAAAGCCCTCAGCGGGGCTTTCTTCTGTTTATGGGAGCATTCCTCCCGCTGCTTTCAGCAATTCTCCGATCCGCTCCGCCGTTTCGGGAAACCGGATCCCGACCGCGTTCAGCTTCGCGGAGTCCATGCAGAGATTCCGCGGCGAATCCCGGTACGATTCCCCGTCGCATGCGATCCGATCCGGGTCAAGCCCGGCGATCGCGAACGCGGCCTGTACCGTCTCCGCCATCGTCCGACCGATCGGCCCTCCCGCTGCCGGGATGTTCGGCGAGCCGAAATTGTACACCCCGCCCGGGATCGAGAACGCCGGGACGAAGTTTTCGACGACGTCTCCGACATAGGTCAGCCCCCGCCGGTCATGGACGGAGAACCGGAGCCGCTCACCGGAGGTCATCCGCGCGAGAAGACCCCGGAAGAAGTCGCTCTTCTCCCCGGGCACGACGGTCTGCACGTCATACATCCATGTCAGCCGCATCATCACGCAGTCCGGGTTGACGGCGAGGCATTTGCGTTCTGCCGTGAGCTTTTCTTTTCCGTAGAGCGGCGCGGGGGTGACGTCCTCGTCCTCCCGGTGCGCTGCGATGCCGCCCGTACCCGCGTAAACCTGATCCGACGAGCAGAGGAGGCACTTCGCCCCGCTCTCATGGGCCGCGGCGGCAACATTGACGCTTCCGTCGACGTTGATCCTCTGCGACCGCTCCGGCTCCCGCGCGCACTTCCCGACGTCGGACATCGCGGCGCAGTGCAGGACGAGATCGGGCCGGACAGCCTCGAAAAACCGCCGGACGCCGTCCCGATCCGTGATATCCATTTCGCCGTGCCGGGGCGCCGAGATCTCAAACCGGTCTGCAAGCATCGCCGCTGCGCGTCCGCCGAGGAAGCCCGACGCGCCGGTAATCAAGAGTTTTTTCATTTCCGCCTCCGTTTTTTCTTCTATCCTATCACAAATCGCTCCGTTTCGCAACCCCATCCGGCGAAAAATCACCGGCGGCACCGTTCCCGGAAGGATTTCCCGCCGGACGGCACATCGGACCTCCCGGCCGCATATACTGGAACGCGGCGAAAAAAACGGGTGGAAGATGTTTAAATCCGCTCCCCGCCGACGATACTATGACATGGACAAAACAGAGGAAGCCAGCGGAAAGGAATGAGGGAAAGTGACAGTCAAGCGCGGCGATATTTATTATGCGGATCTCAGCCCGGTAGTGGGGAGCGAACAGGGGGGCGTGCGCCCGGTGCTCATCGTGCAGAACGACGTCGGGAACCGGTACAGTCCGACAGTGATTGCCGCGGCCATCACGAGCCGCCTCGGAAAAAACAGGATGCCCACGCACATCGACGTGTCGGCGGACCGGGTCGGACTCACGAAGGACTCGGTGATCCTCCTGGAACAGGTGCGGACGATCGACAAGAAGAGGCTCGGCGAGAAGATGGGCCACCTCGACGAGGAGACGATGAACGCCGTGAACAACGCGATCTCCGTGAGCCTCGGCCTCGGACAGCCGGGCGGCGGCGGTACCGGCGGTACTCCCGGTACTCCCGGAGGCGGCGCGGCGGAAGGCTGACGGCGGAGAAACGGATGCGAAAAAGTGCGGATTTTCCGCGCTTTTTTCATGGAAAAGGGTTGACAAATACCCGGAGGGGGTATATAATAGAGCGCAGATGATACCCTGTGGGGGTATTGGACAACACCGCATGACGTTACCGTAAGGGGGACTCTATGAATAAAAACGAACCCGCCTGCCCGCTCTGCGCCGCAGTGTCCGACGGATCCGATGCGCGCCGCACCGAACGGTCCGAAGAGGTCAAGCGCAAGCTCACGAACCGCCTCAGCCGCATCGAGGGACAGATCCGCGGGATCCGGCAGATGATCGAGAACGACGCGTACTGCAACGACGTGCTCATCCAATCCGCCGCCGCGGGAGCCGCTCTCAACGCCTTCAACCGCGCGCTCATCGGCTGCCACATGCGCTCCTGCGTCGCCCGCGATCTGCGCGAGGGAAACGACGCGGTGATCGACGAGCTGCTCGACACCCTCGAAAAGCTCATGAAATGAGCGACAAGAAGAACAAAGAGGAAACAAGTCTATGAAACAGTATTCCGTGACCGGGATGTCCTGCGCGGCATGCAGCGCGCGGGTGGAGAAGGCGGTGTCCGGCGTCCCGGGCGTCACGTCCTGTTCCGTCAGCCTGCTCACCAACTCCATGGGCGTGGAGGGCGACGCGCCTGCCTCCGCCGTGATCCGCGCAGTCGAAGAGGCCGGATACGGCGCGAAGCCGAAGGACGGGAGCTCGGCGGAAGCCGCGGTCCGTGACGCCGAAGACGCCCTCGCGGATCGGGAGACGCCCGTTCTGCGCCGCCGCCTCATCGCCTCGATCGGCTTTCTGCTCGTGCTGATGGCCGTCTCGATGGGCCACAGCATGCTCGGCCTGCCCCTGCCCGCCTTCCTCGAAGGAAATCCCGCGGCGATCGCCATCCTCGAGATGCTCCTCGCTGCCGTCGTAATGGTCATCAACCAGAAGTTTTTCATCAACGGCTTCAAGGGTCTGCTCCGCGGCGCGCCGAACATGGATACGCTCGTCGCGCTGGGCTCGGCGGCCTCGTTCGTCTATTCGACCGCGGTCCTCTTCCGGATGACGGCGGAGAACGATCCCGCGCGGCAGACGGAGCTTCTGCACGGGCTCTATTTCGAGTCCGCGGCGATGATCCTCGCGCTCATCACCGTCGGGAAGATGCTCGAGGCCCGCTCGAAGGGGAAGACGACCGACGCCCTGCGCTCCCTCATGCGCCTTGCGCCGAAGACGGCGACGGTGGTGCGGGACGGCGCGGAGACCGTGATCCCGGTCGAAGAGGTGCGCCGGGGCGAGATCTTTGTCGTGCGGCCCGGCGAGAGCATCCCGGTCGACGGCGAGGTCCTCGAGGGCTCCTCCGCGGTGAACGAATCCGCGCTGACCGGCGAGAGCATCCCGGTCGACAAGGCGCCGGGCGACGCCGTCTCCGCCGCGACGATCAATCAGTCCGGATTCCTGCGCTGCGAGGCGACCCGGGTCGGCGAGGACACGACGCTCTCGCAGATCATCCGCATGGTCTCCGACGCCGCCGCGACCAAGGCGCCGATCGCGAAGATCGCGGACAAGGTCTCCGGCATCTTCGTCCCGACGGTCATCGCGATCGCTGCGGTGACCACCGTCGTCTGGCTTCTTCTTGGCCGGGAGGTCGGATTTGCCCTTGCGCGGGGCATTTCGGTCCTCGTCATCAGCTGTCCCTGCGCGCTTGGGCTCGCGACGCCCGTGGCGATCATGGTGGGCAACGGCGTCGGCGCGAAAAACGGCATCCTCTTCAAGACGGCGGTGTCGCTCGAAGCGGCGGGCCGGACGCAGATCGTCGCGCTGGACAAGACCGGGACGATCACGAAGGGCGAGCCGAACGTGACGGACATCCTCATGGCTCCCGGCGTGACCGAAGAGGAGCTCCTCGCCGAGGCCGCGTCCCTCGAAGCGATGAGCGAGCACCCGCTTGCCCGCGCCGTGATGCGGAAAGCCGAAGCGGACGGGATCCTCCCCGCCGCCGTCGCAGATTTCCGCGCGCTCCCCGGGAACGGGCTCGAAGCCGAGGCGGACGGCGCGCGTCTCGTCGGCGGAAGCGAACGCTACGTCGGCTCCGTGTGCACGCTGCCGGAGGAACTGATCGCCGGGTCCCGCAGACTGGCGGAGGAAGGGAAGACGCCTCTGTTCTTCGCGAAGGACGGGCAGGCGCGCGGGATCATCGCGGTCGCCGACACCGTGAAGGAGGACAGCCCCGCGGCGATCCGCGAGCTCGGAGACATGGGCATCCGCACCGTCATGCTCACGGGCGACAACGAGCGCACCGCGCGTGCCGTCGGACGGGTGGCGGGCGTGGACGACGTCGTGGCGGGCGTGCTCCCGGACGGCAAGGAAGCCGTCATCCGTTCGCTCGCGGAGCACGGGCGTGTGATGATGGTGGGCGACGGGATCAACGATGCGCCGGCCCTGACCCGCGCGGACACGGGCGTCGCCATCGGAGCGGGCACGGACGTCGCGATCGACGCCGCGGACGTGGTGGTGATGAAGAGCAGCCTGTCCGACGTGTCGGCCGCGATCCGGCTGAGCCGCGCGACGCTGCGCATCATTCACGAGAACCTGTTCTGGGCATTTTTCTACAACTGCATCGGGATCCCGCTCGCGGCCGGGGTGTTCATCGAGACCCTCGGCATCGGGATCACGCCGATGTTCGGCGCGGCGGCGATGAGCTTGTCGAGCTTCTGCGTCGTGACGAACGCCCTGCGACTGAATCTCGTGAAGATCCGCGACGCGCGGCGCGACCGGAGAATGAAAAACGCGGTCACGGGGGAGATCGTTCCGAAGAACGCCGCCCCGGACCGGGAAGATACAAACAATTCCAACAACGGAAAGGAAGGACAAACCATGAAGAAGGTCATGAAGATCGAAGGGATGATGTGCCCGCACTGCGAGGCGCGCGTGAAGAAGGCGCTCGAGGCGATCGACGGGGTCGCATCCGCCGCGCCGAGCCACGAAAAGGCCGAAGCGGTGCTCGAGCTCTCGAAGCCGGTCGCCGACGCGGTACTCATCGCCGCCGTCACCGACGCGGGCTACGAGGTCAAGGGGATCGCGTGATCCAAAGAAAACGAACGGCGCGCGTGCCGATTCCGGGGGACGGACCTTCGGGAAAAGCACGCGCGCTGTTTATTTTTCCTTGGCGGATGGTCCGTCGTCACGGCTGCCGCCACGTTTCGACGGCGGTTTTTCCGTTGGAAACATACCCTTTCCGTACATTCCCGTCATCCGAAACCGTCACCCAGAAGGCATAGTCCCCGCAGACGGGTTTCCGGAAATTGCGGAGGCCTGCCCCGACGGTTTCGATCCGTTCTCCCGCCGTCGGCCGGTAAACCGGTACGCGTTCGACGAGGGCGCCGTTCTTTTTCCATTCCGCCCGCCATAGCTCCCCGCTCTCCGCGTCAAGCGTCCAGAGGAACCGCCCGGACACGTTGAAATCGGCGACGCCGGAGAGGATTTTTTCGCTGTTTGCGCGTTTGTCCGTCGGGACCCGCCACAGGGTTCCGTCTTCGAGATACCAGTAATACCCGCCCGCGACCGCGCCGAAGAGCTGTTTGTCCAGCACGGTCCGGACCGGGTTCAGAAGCTCGTCGAGCACGGTCACGCCCTCGGGTCCCACCTTGACGATCCCGTCGGAACCGAAGAGAAGATAACCGCTCACGGAAACCTCCGTCGAGATCTCTTTGTCCATCCGGACGAGCTTCCACAGCGCTTCCCCGTTCATCAGAGACGCACCGACGTTCGCGTACAGGATCCCGTTCAGCACATAGAGGTCGGAAACCTCGTCCGGCGCTTCAAAGAGCTTGTCATAAACCCCCGCGCCGATCTTCCATTCGAGAACGGCATACTGGACCGTTTTGCCTCCCGGACCTGCGAAAGCGGCGGAGAAGTACACGGCATCCCCGTACCGTACCGCAAAATCAGCCTCGGCGGTCAGATGGCTGCACGGCGCATGCATATCCGCGCGGCAGTCTTCCTGCGTGCAGACCTTTGCGTATCCGCCGGTATCGTTGGGATAGATCAGCCCGAGCGACACGGTTTTTCCGTCCGCATCGCCGTCCCAGCGGATGCAGTCGAGGGAGCAGTCCTCAGCCGCGGGACCGCCGTCTCCCCAGAATTCCTCCGGCGATACGGGATCCGGGACCCGCGGGATCAGAAACTGCATTTCGTTCGGCTTTCCGATATGGAAAACCGTGTTGTTTTCGTAATACAGGGAGTCGTCCCTTTCCGGTTTCTCCGGTTTTACGGTCGCGACCGCGTCCGCTGTCTTGTCCGCGCATCCGGCAGAGAGCAGCAGGACCGCCGCCGTCAGGAACGCAAGGATTCGCTTCATGGCATTGCCTCCGTGTCAGAATTATTTGTGCTCCGCCAGCCAGATGGACACGCGGGACTGGATGCGTTTGGCGCAGTCCTCCGCCGTGCAGGCATCGGCGCCGAAGGCCGAGATCTCCTCGTTGATGATGCCGGAAATCTCTTCATTCACGATTGCAGTACGCGGGGAACCGACCTCGTCGAGGAGGGGCTTGAAGCTTTCCGCCAGCTCCTTCGTGTAATGGAACAGGATGCCCGGACGCTGGAGGTCGTCCACCGTCAACGGGTGCTCCGGATCGTCGGGCTGCGAACCGCCGCCGCCGTCGAAATACTGCCAGGCCACGGAATTCGATTGGATGTAGAGCGCGTATTCCGCGTCATAATCCGTTTTCAGCGCGGGAATGGCGCTGTGGCTCCGCCGGCCCGTGAAGAGCGTGCGGACCACCTGCCACGCGGTCTCGGGCGAGCGGCAGAAGGAAGTGATGACGGCCGCTCCCTGCGGGTTGACGCTGTTCCCGGCGCCGGGACGGTTTTCCTCCGTCGGATAGCCGATCAGGACGTAGTCCTTCGTGTTGAACTGCGCCTCCAGACCGGGGAGCGAGCTGATTTCCCAGATCTGCACCTCCCGCAGAACGATCTTTCCCTCAAGGTACGGCAGATACCGCTCCGAACGGTCCAGGTTGCGGTAGGGGGACGTTTTCCGGTATTCCTCGCGGGTCGGCAGGGTCTTCAGATAGCGGAGGAACCGGAGGAATTCCGCGCTGTCGAACGAGCAGGCCGCTTTTTCCCGGTCGATGAACGCGCCGAAGCCGCTCTTGCCGAATAGGAGGTACGGCGCGGATTCCTGATAGAGATTCAGGATGGGCGTCACGTCCTCCGGCAGGTTCTCGACAAAATCGAGCATCTCCGCGGAGGTCCACCAGCCCTTGTCCGAACAGGAGCCGAGCAGCGCGCGTGGACATGAGGACTTCGGCGGAAAACAGCGGGTAAATGCCCCACATGCCGCCGTCCCCGGTGCCGAACGCGTGCTGCACCGCGCCGAAGACGTTGTCCGGATTGACGAGATCGTCCTCCTTCATGAACGGCATGAGATCCGTGTACCATCCCTTCTCCCACAGGAGATCGATCGGTTCGCAGCTGTAAGGACCGAGCACGAGATCCGGACGGTAGGTGCCGGCCGTCATGTCCAGCGCGAGCTTTTTGTAACCCGCGGCGTAGTCGTCGTCCGTCTGGTAGACTGTGTAGTCCTCCACCACGGCGCGGCACTCCGGATGGGCGCGGTTGAAGACCGTGATCTGCCGCATGATTTCGGGGCCGATGCTGATGTTGCCGAGGTACGCCACCTTCACCGTGGGGATCGTCGAGAGGTCGACGTCCGGGATATGGCGGTAGAGCATCGGCGTGCGGATGTAGTCCCCCTCGTCGAGGCGTTCGGCGATGAGAAGCGTGTCCGCGTCGATGACCGCCACGAGTTCGGCGCTGGAACGGCTCAGATCGGAGTTCATGAAGTCGCAGACCGTCTCCGTCGCCGTTTCGCCGTCTTCGCCGACCGTCATTCCCATCACGCCGTTCTCGCCCACCGCGTAGAAATCATACCCCGCCCCGAAGAAGACGTTGTTGATGTTCGGCGGCAGGGGCTTTGCCGGCGCGAAGGAGGAAGTCTCCCGGTCGATCGCGGCGAAGCCCGATTTCCCGTTGAAGTATCCCGTGACGTAGACCCGCCCGTCGGAGGAGGCGGTCAGGGAGTTGATGAAGTCCTGCGCGGTGACGAGCCCCTTGCGGATGAAATCCGGGGTGAGGATCAGCACCTGCCGTTCGGACGCGAGGTAGAGGCAGCCGTCGCCGTCCGCCGCGAGATAATTGATGAAAAGCATCCCGTGCTCGGCGGGATCGAACTGCGGACTGAGGTCGTCGCTCACCGTCGTCTCACCCGTCGCGAGATCATAGCGGTTGAGGTAGATCTTCGTCTCCCCGCTCTCGAAATCCATGTCGGAGCGGAGGTAGGTCAGGGAGGTGTCGGAGAGGATGCCGCTCTCGACGTAGGTGTTCCCGTCGAGGGACAGATCCCGCCGCACCGGCTCGCCGCCCTCCGTGAGGGTGAAGACGGCGGTGCGCTGGAGATAATGGATACTGCCGTCCGTGTCCTCCTGTTCCTCGGTCATCGAGGCGAGGCAGGTGAGGGTACCGTCCTTCCAGATCGGCGGCACGCCGGTGTTCAGGTTCCACTTTTCAGGGAGCGGGAACGCCGTTCCGCGGAAAACGTGTTCGAGGATGACGGGCTCGCCGTCTTCGGTCAGGCCGGCGTCGTTTTTCGCCTTTTTCCCGCACCCGCCAAGCATGGCCGGAAGCAGGAGCAGGAGCGCGAGGATCGCCGAAAGAATGCGCGTGTGTTTCATGGGGAGACCTCCGTTTCTTGTATTCACCCTCTATAACCGCTCAAAGGGGCGAAACGTTACATCCTGTTGAAAACTTTTATCCGCCGAACAGCAGCGTTCCGCCGCATTTCTCCTCATTTGTGCTCCGCCAGCCAGATCGACACGCGGGACTGGATGCGTTTCGCGCAGCTGTCGACCGATGCCGCGCCGGCATAGAGGGCGGAGAGTTCTTCCGCAACGATAGCTGTGATTTCCTCATTCACAGCGGCGTCAAGCGGTGTGCCTGCCATGTCGAGGATCTCGTGCAGCTTCGTGCGGTCCTCCTCGCGGAAGAAGGAGACGATCCCCGGTTTTTCGAGTGTCCCCGGATCGGTCGGGTTTTCCGGGTCGCCGCGCTTCCTCTCGGACGATCCGTCGGCGTAGAAGCGGAACTCCGCGCCGCTGTCGATGGTTGTGTCAACGATCCAGTCGATCTGGGAGTACAGCGTCGGGAGGGGATCGTTGATCCCGCCGCTCACGCTGACCAGCATGCGGGGCTGTCCCTCGAAAAGGGAGCGGATCGCCCGCCATGCCTCGTCCGGGTGCTCGCTGAACGAGGTGAGGACGATGGCGTCGCGCATTTCCGCCTGAATGCCTGCGCCTGCCCGCTTTTCCGGCGTCGGGAGACCGATGAGGGTGCAGTCGTCCGTGCCGAAGAGGGCGGGAATGCCGAGCACCTTGGCCGGGGAGTCGATCGTCAAGTCGCGGAGCGCGATCCTGCCGGACCAGAAGCGTTCGGCCGCGGCATCGGGATCGGTGAGCGCGGGATCCTTCATCGCCTCCTCCAGCGAGGGAAGGGAGGCGAGAAGCGCGAGGATCCGCCGGAATGCCGGCCCGTCGAACGAACAGACGGCGGCATCTGCGTCGATAAATTCACCGAGCGCGCCGAAGGTCGTGAGGAAAAGAGCGAGGTATTCCCGGCAGGGAATCTGCGCGAAATCGACGCCCTCAGGAAGGCTTTCCACGAAATCGGCGAACCCGGAGGCGGTCCAGAAGCCGTCCTCTGCATATTGCCCAAGCAGGGATGTGGGCGCGGCGACCGTGACGAGGGTCACCTCCGTCGAGAGTGCGCGAATACCGCCGTGTTTGTCGCCGAAGACGTGTTTCACCGCACCGATGAGATTGTCGTGATTCACGAGATCGTCGGAGGAGAGATAGGGCGAGAGATCGGCGCAGAGATTCTTGGCGAAGAGCTGGCGGACGGTATCGCTTTCCGGCGTCGAGACGACGATATCGGGCCGGAAGACGCCGGTCACGATATCCGTCGCGAGTCTGCGGTCAGCGGCATCCGGTTCGGAGGCGTTGCCGTAGCGGCTGTAATCCTCGACCTCGATGCGGACATCCTTCTGCGATTTGTTGAACGCGACGATCTTTGACGTAAGCGTCGAATCGGCGGCGGTATAGGCAAGCGTGACAACGATGCGATCCGAGAGATTCGCGTCATCGGCACGCGTGTAGAGAGCGGGGGCATCTTGCCAGTATCCCTCTTCGTCCTGCTGCCTTTCCGTGAAAAGGAAGCGGTCCCGGTCGATCACGCCGCCGAAGGAGGCGGTCTCCCGGCTGACGTCCGACGCCGGATAATCCATCAGCGGGATCGACGCCGCCGAACCGTCCTCCTGCACTTCGATGCCGAAGATCCCGGCGTTCGTCATGTAATAGATCTCCATGCCCGGCCCGAAGCAGGGATTGCCGAAACCTGTCAGCGGACAGCGGAACAGCTCGCTCAGGGTCCCGTTCTTCTTGTCGGCGGCGGAGACGGAGAGGAAGGTCTTGTTCCGTTCAAGGATCCAGGATGCCGCGCGGATCTCCCCGTCCTCCGTGACGCCGATCGTGCTGATCGAACCGTTTCCCGCCGGGATCGTCTTTTTATAGATGAAATCGTGCGAGAACACGAGGATCTCCTGCCATCCGGCGATCCAGATATCTCCGTCCGCATCGACGACGAGAAGGTTTGCCGACCCGCGTTCCGGATCGAAGAAGCTCCGAACGTCACCGCTCTCCACCGATTCCCCGGTCGTGCGGTCATAGCGGCCGAGGCGGTAGGTGCCGTCGGACTGGCCCGTGGTGTCATACTGGACCAGCGAGAACAGATAGGTGAAGGAATCTTCGTCCAGCCAGCCGCAGTAAACGCTCTGGTTGGAGGCGAAGGGAAGGGGCTCTTCCCGTACGATTCCGTCCGCCGTCGTGGAAATGAGGGAGGAGAGGATCGTCGGTTCCCATTTGTTTTCATCCTGGACTTGCTTCGTACCAAATTCAGTACAAAACACCGTCAGAACTTCTCCGTCTTCGTCCCATAGGGGCGGCACCGCATAAAGCTGAATGCTTCCCCGGCGTCCTTCCGGCATGACGAACGCTGTCCCATCATAGCGGCTCCCGCGGACGATCTCCGTTTCTTCTTTTTTTCGGCACCCTGCGAGCAAAAGCGGCAGGCAGAGCGCGAATGCAAGCAGCGCTGCAAGGATTCTTTTCGACAACATGACGTTTTCCTCCACCGTTTATCTTTGTTTACGGTAACATTATACACGAACGATGAAGTTTTGTCAACCGA
>JAFYBI010000185.1 GCA_017540285.1 Clostridia bacterium
ACCTGCTTCTCAAGGAGGAGCGCGACGTCGGTCACAAGGTCACCATGAGCACCGATCCCGCCAACTTCACCGACGCAGAAATCATCGACGAGCATCTGGACGACGACGTCTATATGGACAAGATCACAAAGCATGACGAGGACTGGTTTGAGCACCTCAAGAAGTTCGTGGACAACGGCGCGGCTGCCTTTAAGCTCGACGGATCGAACCAGGTCAGCGCCCATCCCGACCGTCTGTGGGCGGGCAGGTATCTCGACGCCGAAGTGCACAACGTCTACCCCGTCCTGTACGCCCGGCAGATGGCCGAAGGCTTTGAGGCGTACACCGGCCGCCGTTCGATGATCTACACCGCGGCGATGTACGCCGGGACACCCGGATACGCCGCGACCTGGGCGGGCGACACCGGCGGCGGTCCGAAGTCCATGACCTCCCTGCTCAATTTCTCGATGACCGGGCACTCCAATTCCACCTGCGACATGGATGTGACCTCGATCCCCGGCATCCACTGCGGATTCCTGATGCCCTGGGCGCAGTACAACGACTGGGCATACTGGCGGTATCCCTGGTTCCTGCGCGAGTCCCTCGAGGAAGCGATCCGCTTCTACTCCAACCTTCGCTCCTCCCTGTTCCCGACCCTTTACGCCGCAGCCTATGACGCCTTCGAGACAGGTCTGCCGATGGCACGTCCGCTCTCCCTCGTTTACGAGGACACCGACCGCTATGACAACGCGATGACCCTATACTTCCTCGGCGATTCTCTGCTCGTCGGCGCTTTCGAGATGCGCTTCCCGCTGCCGGAGGGGACTTGGATCGACTTCTGGAACGAGAACGAATACGAGGGCGGCGGCATCCTCGACTACGATCCGCCGGAAGGACGCGGCGGCGCCTTGCTCGTCAAAGCCGGGGCTGTCATCGCCCGCATGGACCCTCAACCCTCGATCATGCACCGCATTCCCGAGACGATCTACCTCGACTGGTACCCCCGTGAAGGGACCTCCGGCGATTTCACGCTCTGCGAGGACGACGGCGAGACCCTCGCCTACCGGGACGGCGCGACGGCTCGCACCCATGTCTCCGGTGCGATGAAGGACGGTGTCGGCACGCTGACGGTCTCCCCGCGCGATCCTCACGGCGTCGCGGACGAGTACCTTTCGAAGAAGCTTGTGCTGCGTATCCACACCCCGGACGAGCTGACGGTCTCTGACGCTGCGACCGGCTCCGCACTTCCCTCGTCCCGCTCCGACGGCGTTCTCACCGTCGAGCTGCCGTTTGGCTTCGGAGGCGGCTGCGTGAGCACGCGGTGATTGCGGAACGGGATGATCCATTCCCACTGTCGGGCGGGACATCGTACGGATCCGGAAAAGCATCCGGGCAGGACAGAAGGCCGGATTGATAAACAAGAGGATCGCCCGTATCGGCTCAGGTCGGTGCGGGCGGTTTCCATCTGGAAAACCGGTTCGGACCCTCAGAAAGAAAAAACGGCCCGATTCCGTCCGCACGGCCCGCGGGCTGTTGACATTCCGCCCCTTCCGGGATATAATGGGAGCATGCCGGAAACCACGGCTCTCTGAAATCAGGGAAAGACACTCGAAACAACGATTCGGAGGTACTTCTTCATGCTGAACCGCTCCTATCTCGCTAATCCGCATAAAATTGAGGAAAACCGCCTGCCCGCCCGGACCCTGCTGATCCCCGCGCAGAAGAAGGGCGTCACCCACAGGAATTTTCGGGAATCCGACCGCGTCAAACTTCTGAACGGAACGTGGAAATTCTCCTATCGGGAGGAGGACACGGACGAGGCTTTCTTCGCGCAGGATCTTGACGACGCGGGCTGGGACGATCTTCCCGTGCCGTCGATGTGGCAGTTCCACGGATACGGGACCTGCTTCTACCCGAACGTCCGCTACTGCTTCCCCTACGATCCGCCGTTCATCCACTGCCCGAACCCGGTCGGTCTGTACCGGAGGACCTTTGACGCGGAAAAGCCGGAAGGCCGGGCGGTCCTGCGCTTCGGCGGGGTGGACAACGCTTTCTTCGTATGGCTCAACGGGGCGTACGTCGGCGTCTCGAAGGGGAGCCGGATCGCGGCGGAGTTCGACGTGACGGACAAGCTCCGGGACGGGGAAAACCTCCTCGCGGTCAAGGTCTGCACTTACAGCGACGCGTCGTACCTCGAAAACCAGGATATGCTCATGGCAAGCGGCATCTTCCGGGACGTCATGCTGATCGAAACCGGGAAAAACGCGCTCTGGGATTACACGATCCTCGCGGACACGGACGGATTCAGGGTAAA
>JAFYBI010000014.1 GCA_017540285.1 Clostridia bacterium
ATATTATAATCATCCATATTCGTTTTCACCGAGGTTTTTTCCATGAACGCACCGAACCATCCGGCAAAGACAGCGGACGCGCCCGAGAAGAAGAACGAAACGGAAAAAGAAAAAAAGCCGCCGCTGCGCGAACGCGCCCTCCAGACGTTCTACGACGTCTTCGAGGTCCTCGCGACCGTCACCGTCACCGTCATGCTCCTTTACGCCTTCGGATGCCGCCTGCAGATCGTCGACGGCACCTCGATGCTCAAGACCCTCCACGACGGCGAGCGCCTGATCGTCTCCGATCTCGGCTATGAGCCCCGCCGCGGCGACATCGTCATCATCCACCGCATCGACGCCGCGCCGTATTCCCAGCCCATCGTCAAGCGCGTCATCGCCCTCCCCGGCCAGACGGTCGACATCGATTTTGAAACCTGGACCCTCACGGTCGACGGCTCGGTCGTCGAGGAGCCCTACCGCTGGCTCGATCTCTCCCGCGAAACGCTCGGATGCGAATATCCGCTGCCGATCACCCTCGGGCCGAACGAGATCTTCGTCATGGGCGACAACCGCAACGGCTCCGCGGACAGCCGTCAGGAGGAACTCGGCCCCGTCGACATCCGCACCGTCGTCGGCCGCGCCCTCGTACGCGTCTGGCCCCGCGGCTCGTTCACCGTCTTTGAGAACCCCTTCGACGGAGCATCCGAATGAACCCCGCGCTCAGCCAGGATACCCCGACGGAGACCGCGCCGGCACGCCGCAGTCCGCTCCGCACCCTCGCCGACGCCGCGGAGATGCTCGGCTTCGCGACCGTGCTCATGACCCTCCTCTTCTCGTTCGCGATGCGGCTCACCGTCGTCGAGGGCTCGTCCATGCGCCCGACGCTTTCCCCGGATGACCGCCTTGCCGTGATCCCGTGCGCCGACCTCGAGCCGGGGGACATCGTGATCGTGCACCGCATCGACGCCGCCCCGTATTCCCGCCCGATCGTCAAGCGCGTCATCGCGCTTCCCGGTCAGACAATCGACATCGATTTTGACACCTGGACCCTCACCGTCGACGGCACGGTCGTCGAAGAACCCTACCGCTGGCTCGATCCCGACAGGGAGACCGTGCGAAGCGACGTTCCGCTGCCCCTCACCCTCGGGGAAAACGAGATCTTCGTCATGGGCGACAACCGCAACGGATCCGCGGACAGCCGACGCCGGGAGCTCGGTCCGATCGACACCCGCACCGTCGTCGGAAAAGCGGTTTTCGGAGTGACGAGGGACGGGTTTGCCATATTCACCGATCCGTTCCGATAAGAACGGCACAGACAGGAGGTCCCCCTTGCCTTCTCAGACAATTCAATGGTTCCCGGGCCACATGGCGAAGACGCGGCGGCTCATCACGGAGAACCTATCCGCCGTCGACGCCGTGATCGAGCTCCTCGACGCGCGGATCCCGCGCTCCTCGAAGAACCCGGAGATCGACCGCCTCATCGGGACGAAGCCGCGTCTGACGCTGCTCACCAAAAGCTCGCTCGCCGATCCCGCCGCCACAGCCGAATGGATCGAATCGCTCGGCGGCGCGGCCCTCGCCGTGGACACGGTGACGGGCGAAGGGATCCGATCCATCGCGCCCGCCCTCCGGAAGCTCCTCGCCGACAAGGTCCGCCGGTACGCCGAACGCGGTATGGAAGGCCGCGCCCTGCGCGCGATGATCGTCGGCATCCCGAACGTGGGAAAGTCCTCGCTCGTGAACCGGCTCGGCGGCGGCAAAAAGGCCCGCGTGGAGGATCGCCCGGGCGTCACGCTCACGAAGCAGTGGGTCACGACGTCCGTGGGCATCGAGCTGCTCGACATGCCGGGCGTCCTCTGGCCGAAATTCGACGACCGCGAGACGGGGGAACGCCTCGCCTACACCGGCGCGATCCGGGACGCGATCCTCGACACCGAAGAGCTGGCCTCGGCGCTCTGCCGCGATCTCTTCCGCGAGCACCGCGCGCTCTTCTGCGCCCGCTACAAGCTCGACGCCGACGCTCTCGCGGAAGCCTCCCCCTATGATCTCCTCTGCGCCGTCGCGCGCAAACGCGGGTTCCTCGTCTCCGGCGGAGAGCTGGACACCGCCCGCGCCGCCGACATCCTCCTCGACGAATTCCGCGAGGCAAAGATCGGGAGGATCACGCTCGAATATCCGTCATGATCCATCACCACGGGAGTTTGTATGCTCGACTACACCTTTGACGCAAAATTCGCCGCAGAATACGGCATCGTCTGCGGCACGGACGAAGCAGGTCGCGGACCGCTCGCAGGCCCCGTCGTCGCCGCCGCGGTGGTCCTCCCCGAGGGGCTCGCGATCCCCGGCCTCGACGACTCGAAAAAGCTCACCGAAAAGCGGCGCGAAGCCCTGTACGGCGCGATCTGCGAACAGGCGCTCGCCTACGGGATCGCACAGTCCTCGGCGCGGGAGATCGACGGGATGAACATCCTCGCCGCGTCCCTTCTCGCGATGCGCCGGGCGGTGGAGACCGTAAAAAAGACCGTCTTCCCCGGCGTCGTCCTCGTGGACGGCAACCGCCCGACGGATTTCGGCGTGCCCTGCCGGACCGTGGTCCACGGCGACGCGATCTCGCAGTCCATCGCCGCGGCGTCCGTGCTCGCCAAGGTCACCCGGGACCGCCTCCTCGCCGAACTGGACCGGCAGTACCCGGTCTACGGCTTCGCGAAGCACAAGGGCTACCCGACGAAGGAGCACAAGCTCGCGGTGTACGAATACGGGCCCTGCCCCGAGCACCGGACGTCGTTCCTCTCGTTCCTCGCGCGGGACCGGGACGCCCTCGAAGCCGCGCTCGAAGAAAAGCGGGCGGACGGATGAACGCGAAAGAGCTCGGCCGGACCGGCGAAAACTCCGCCGCGCTGGCCCTTTCCTCCGAAGGCTGGTCGATCCTCGCCCGGAACGCGCGCGTCGGACGGGACGAGATCGACATCGTCGCACAGCGCGGGGACGTCCTCTGCTTCGCCGAAGTCAAGACGCGGCGGCAGTACCCCGATCATGCGGAGGACGGCCTCTCCCCGGCGGACGCGATCAGCGCGCGCAAGCGGGAATCGATGATCCGCGCGGCGGAAGGCTGGCTCGCCGAACACCCGTCGGAGAAAAGCCCCCGCCTCGACGTGATCGAGGTCTTTGTCAACCCGGACAGCCCCGTCTACGAGGTCCTCGCGATCCGCCGCCACGAGAACGCCGTGCAGAAGCTCGCGAAGTTCTCGCCGAAGCGGAAGGACCGGTATTGACCGCGGACCCCGCCGGATCCCCGCATTGCCTCTGAATTTTCTCTGAATTCTCATTTATTCCATCTTTCCGAAAGCCGAAAGGAGATCCCCCATGCTCCCCCTCTGCGACATGCACTGCGATACCGCGATGGCGATCTGGCACGAGCACAAGAGCCTCGCGAGGAACGATCTGAACATCGACCTCGAAAAGGCCGCCGTCTTCTCGAAATACCTCCAGCTCGCCGCGTTCTTCACCTCCACCCGGCTCGGCGACGAGGAGGGCTGGGAGGACTTCCTCGCCTCGCGCGAAAACTTCCTCGCGGAGTGCGGCAGGAACAACGTCCCGATCCTGTATTCCGGCGAAGAGATCCGTCGCTGGGCGGAGAGCGGCACTCCCGTCGGATTCGTGATGACCGTGGAGGACGCCCGCATCCTGAACGGGCACCTCGAGCGCGTGGAGAAGCTCTATGAGCTCGGCATCCGCGTCGTGACGCCGCTCTGGGGCGGGGACACCTGCATCGGCGGGTCCCACAACACCGATCACGGCCTCACCGACTTTGGGCGCGAAGCCGTGCGCGAAATGCTCCGCGTGGGCATCGTGCCGGACATCTCCCACGCCTCGTTCCGCTCGACCGACGAGATCCTCGACCTCTGCGAGGAGGCGGGCAAGCCCCCCGTCGCCACGCACATGAACTCCCATGCCCTCTGCGCGCACTCCCGCAACCTCACCGACGACCGTTTCCTGCGTCTCGTGAAGCTGGGCGGCGTCGCGGGCATTTCCCTCTACATCCGCCACCTCGCCGCGAGCGATCCCGTCACCGCCGAGGACGTCGCGCGCCACCTCCTGCACTACCGCGCCCTGGCCCCCGATGCCGTCGGATTCGGCTGCGACTACGACGGCGCCGATCTCCCCGAGGGCATCGCCGATCTCTCCGATCTTCCCGCCGTGGCGGACATCCTCCGCGCGAAGGGCCTCGACGACGCCGCGATCGAGGGGATCTATTACGGAAACGTCCTGCGCTTCCTCGAAAGCGCGATCCGCTGAAGCTGAAGCTGAATTCGATCAAGAACAAAGGATCATCATGAACTACCTGAGCACCCGCGACACCGAACGCACACGCCGCACGTCGTCGGCCGAAGCCATCAAGGAAGGGCTCGCGCCCGACGGCGGCCTCTATCTCCCCGCATCCGTCCCGACGCTCACCCGCGCCGATTTTGACGCGCTCTGCGCGATGGATTATCCCGCCCGCGCGGCCATGATCCTCTCCCGCTTCCTCGACGACTATCCGGCCGACGCCCTTGCCGAAGACTGCCGCGCCGCCTACGCACCGGAGAGATTCCCCGGAGGCTGCGCGCCGATCCGCACCCTCGACGGCGGCATCCACGCCCTCGAGCTCTGGCACGGGCCGACGTCCGCCTTCAAGGACATGGCGCTGCAGATCATGCCCCGCCTCCTCTCCCGCGCCCTCGCGATGACCGGAGAGCGCCGGGTCGCCCACATCCTCGTCGCGACGAGCGGGGACACCGGCAAGGCCGCCCTCGAAGGTTACCGCGACGTCGACGGCGTGAAGATCACGGTCTTTTATCCCCTCGACGGCGTCAGCCTCATGCAGAAGCGGCAGATGCAGACGACAGAGGGCCGAAACGTCAGCGTCGTCGCCGTGCGCGGCAATTTCGACGACGCGCAGAACGGCGTCAAGGCGATCTTCTCCGATCCGGAGCTCGCGCGCCGGGCAGACGCCGGGGGATTCTTCTTCTCCTCGGCGAACTCGATCAACTGGGGCCGCCTCGTCCCGCAGATCGTGTACTATCTCTCCGCCTACTGCGACCTCGTGAACGCGGGCAAGCTCGCCTTCGGGGACCCGGTGAACGTGGCCGTCCCGACGGGGAACTTCGGCAACATCTTCGCGGCGTACCTCGCCCGCCGGATGGGTCTGCCCGCCGCGCGCTTCCTCTGCGCCTCGAACCGCAACAACGTTCTCACGGACTTCCTCGCGACCGGCGTCTACGACCGCACGCGGGAATTCCACAAGACGATCAGCCCGTCGATGGACATCCTCATCTCCTCGAACCTCGAACGCCTTCTCTCCTTCCTCGGCGGCCCGGCCCTCACCGCGGACCTGATGGAATCGCTCAAAAAGACCGGGAAATACGAAGCGCCGGCGGACCTTCTGCATAAGATTCGCGCCTCCTTCTCGGGCGGGTATCTCGGCGAGGAGGACACGCTCGCCGTCATCCGGGACACCTGGCGGGACGAAGGCTATCTCGTCGATCCGCACACCGCGGTCGGCCTCGGCTGCGTGAAGAATTACCGGCAACAGACCGGAGACAGGACCCCCGTGATCCTCGCCTCGACCGCCAGCCCGTTCAAGTTCGCGCCCGCCGTGGCTTCGGCGATCGGACTGGCGCAGGACGACGACGTCTTTGCGCTGCTCAGGCGTCTTTCGGCGGAAACGGGCGATCCGATCCCCGCGCCGCTCGCCGCCGTGGAGACCCTGCCCGTCCGCTTCACCCGCGTCATCGATCCCGCCGAAATGCCGGGCATCCCGTTCGAGTCATGAGTCTCTGGGTGCTGGCGGACACGCATCTGGCGTTCGGCGTGGCCGAGGACAAGCGCATGGACCGCTTCGGGAGCCGCTGGACGGACCACGCGGAAAAAATCGCGAAGCGGTGGTCCGCCGTTGTCGGGCCGGATGACACCGTCGTGATCCCCGGCGACATCTCGTGGGCGGGCACGCTCCGGGAAGCGGAGGCGGATTTTCGCTTTCTCGCCTCGCTTCCGGGGAAGAAGCTCCTCGGCAAGGGGAATCACGACTACTGGTGGTCCTCCCTCGCGCGGATGCGCCGGTTTCTCGAAGAGCGCGGGATCAGGGGGATCGATTTTCTCTACAACAACGCCTATCTCGCCGAAGGTCGCGTCCTCGCCGGGTCGCGGGGCTGGTTCCTCGAAGAGCGGCAGCAGACGGCGTTCGACACGGATTACGCGAAGCTCGTGAACCGGGAATGCGAGCGTCTCGGGCTTTCTCTGAAGGCGGCGGACGCCCTGCGCGAGGAGCACGGGATCGCGGAGCCGCCCCTCGTGTTTCTGCATTTTCCTCCCGTGTGGGGGGATTTCCGGGTCGAGGAGATCGCGGATGTCCTCGCGCGGCACGGGGTGCGGGAATGCTGGTTCGGCCACATCCACGGGCAGTATGAGGAGCCGCCGCATTTCGAGTACCGGGGCATCCGGTTCACGAACGCAGCGGCGGATTATCTTGATTTTCTTCCGAAGAAAATATAGGAAAGGACGAACATGGGTTCGGCAGAACAAACGTGCGTACTCTCTCGGGTGCGCACGTTTATTTTGCCTGCGCGGCTTTCATGATTCCGCACCTCACGTGCGGGGAGAAGAGGAAGAAAGCCCTTCGGGGCTTTCAGGGATCGCCTGCGCGGCTGCGCTTGCGCCGGGCGGTGCCCGGGGACAAAAGGCGGGCTCACTGCGCAAGCCCGCTGAGAACGACCGCACGTTCAGTCTGTGCGGCTGCGCTTGCGGATGAAGTGCGGGCTGTCTCCTTTATAAAGGTGAGGAAAAGGTCAGAGAAAGC
>JAFYBI010000186.1 GCA_017540285.1 Clostridia bacterium
GCGCAAGATCGATGTCTCCCGCGGCGATCGCTTCTTCCAGCCGGTCGGAGCGGTCGATCTTCACCTTCACGCGGATGTCGGGGGCGATGCCGCGGAACCGTGCGACGAGCTCCGGCATGAGCTTCGCGCCGACGGAAATACTCGCGCCGACCCGCAGGATCCCTTTGGATTCCCAGCTGCGGACCGTTTTTTCCATGTCGTCGAAGGTGAGCGTGATGCGCCGGGCATAGTCGAGGAATTCGCGTCCCGCTTCGGTCAGATGGAGCCGTCTGGCAATCCGGTCGAACAGGAGGACGCCGTAATAGGATTCGAGCTCCGAGATCGCAAGGCTCACGGCGGGCTGCGTCATGTGCAGTGCCTCCGCCGCGCGCGTGGTGTTGCAGCCCGCGTCGCACACGGCCTCGAAGATACGGATGTGCCGGATCGTCATGCGCGCCTCCTTGTCAGCGGTTTCTTACGGTTCGAATCCTCCGCCCGCACGCATCCGCCCTTCGGAATACGGATGATCGGCGCTTGCCCGTGCAGGGGACGCTTCCCGGCGGTCCTTCTGTCGTCATCTTCTTCGAGCCCGGCAGAGAGCGGCTCCGAAAAGCAAGATCATTATAACACAGCTCACTGTCACTGTCAAGTTCCCCGGACAGATTGCAGGGAATCCTGCCGAAACGGATAAGCTGTCAAAAGCCCCACACTCTGCGCGGACCGTGTTCGGGACGGAAATTTGGTGATATTCCGCCTGGAAGTCATCGGAATCTCTTGCCGACCGAATCAAAATGTGATATGATAGATACGGACATCACACACGTGCGCTGCGGAACCCCGCGCGCGGACCGATCCGTCCGGCTCCCGCACCACGGGCCGGTCCTGCAGCGCTCAAGTCCGACCATGAGGGGGGAATAATAATGACAATTCCGCTGAAAGACAAAATCCGGGGCGTGGTATACGCCTATTCTCCGCTGGAGCGATGGGACCTCGTGAAGGAGCTCGGAACGGACTGGATCCGGCTGAACGTGCCGTTCCCGTGGGCGGATGCCGTGGGAGGAACGATCAGCCCGCGCTGGGAAAAGGTCCGCGCGACGATCCGCTCCGCGCATGAGGCGGGGCTCAAGGTCATGCCGTCCACGCCGACGATCTTCGGCTATCCCGAAGCGATCTGCGGAAAGATCGGAACGCCGGAGTTCTTCTGGAACGTGCGGCGGGCGGCGTCGTTCATGGCGCAGGATCTCGGGGAGTGCGCGCCTCTGCTCTGGCAGTGCATGAACGAGCTGGACGGCGCGACGTTTTCCGGCGACGTACCGCTCGAGATCTGCACGGAGGCATGCCGTCAGACCGCGTTCGGCATCCGCGAGATCAACCCCGGCGCCGTTTGCGGGACAAACTTCTCATACTGGTGGGAGGGCAGCCGCCGGGCGGGCGAGATGCTGTTCCGGGGCGAGCACCCCTTCGGATATCTCGGCGACGACGGCTATTTCGGCTCATGGAGCGGCGGCACGATCGAGGACTGGCCTCCGATCATCGACGATATGTGGAATACCTTCGGCCTGCCCGTCCTCATCAGCGAATGGGGCTATTCCTCGGGCGGCGCGACATTGTCGCCGGAAGAACTCGGCAGCTGCCCCGACAACGCGGAAAAGCTCGAGCCGGTCTGCTATCACAAGGCGTGGTGCCATGAATTGCCGGGCGGCCACTGCGAAGAGGTGCAGGCGGCGTATATGGCGCGCGGGCTCGAGATCTTCGCCGCACATCCGCACGTCATGGGAAACTTCATGTTCTGCTTCTCCGACGCCGTGACCTGCTGGCACTGCCATCACGAGAACTGCCCCGCGGAATGCTACTGGGGCCTCTGCGGCGTGAACTGCGTTCCGAAAAAAGCGTATTACGCCGCGCGCGATACGATCCGAAAGCTGTATTTCTGACACATTCAACGGAGGTGCTCATGGAGGACAATCGAAGCATCCGCATCGGAAAGCATTTGATCCGCGTCACCGATCCGCCCTTTTCCGCGCGCGGGGACGGGACGGTCTGCGATCGCGCCGCCATCCAGAACGCGATCGATTCTGCCGCGTCGATGGGCGGCGGTACCGTCGTTCTGCCCGCCGGACATCGGTTTCTCACGGGGACCCTCGTGCTGCGCACTCACACGGCGCTGCTCTTCGAAGAAGGCGCAGAACTTTGCCAGAGTCCCGATCCCGGCGATTACGTCAAGCCCATCCCGGGCGGTTACGAGCCGTATCGGCCCATGCCCGGGCACAACTATTCCGCCGAGATCAAGTGGAGCCACTGGTGGTACCGCAATTATCCCCTCCTCTTCGCCGAGCGCGGCGCGCACGATTTCGCCGTCCGCGGTCCCGGCTGCATCCGCATGATGGAGGTGACGGATCCCGAAAAGATCCTCAAGATCTGTCCGATCGGCTTCTTCGACTGCCATCGCTTCGAGATCGCGGACGTCCATATCACGAACTACCACAGCTACGCCATGATGCCGTTTTCGTCGACCGACGGCCTGATCCGGAACGTTCGGATCGACGGGAGCTCCCATGGCAACGGCGACGGGATCTGCATGATGAACTGCCGGAACATGCGCGTCACCGGCTGCACCATGATGACGGGGGACGATTCCGTCTACCTCTTTTCCTCGTACCGGGACCCGCGGAAGAGCGAGTGGTGGTCGAGCGACGATCCCCAGCCCTCTTTGAACATCGAAATCGACCACAACGACCTCCGTTCCGATCACTGCAAGGCGTTCGGCATGATCCTCTGGGGCATCGGCTGTCCGGATCCCGAGAAGATCGAAGTGCGGAATCTTTTCGTCCACGACAATCATTTCGAGACGATGGGGGTCTGGCTGTACAATCCCTACTGCGACAAAGGATGGCCGCCGCCCGTCACGACGGTGCGCTTCGAGAACAACACGATCGACGGGATCGAGGCGAATTTCTTCGAGACACAGATCAGCGACATGAACTGCTTCCGCAGCAGCCCGGTCCTTTGCAACGGGAACTTCGAGCAGGGACGGTGCTTCTGGGCGATGACGGGGAACGCGGACGTCGAGCGTCATCCCGAGAGCGGCGAAAAACCGTACGGCCGGATCGATCCCCGGGGAAGCCGTTCGGCGATTTTCCAGGGGCTCTGGATGGAGGCGGGCCGGAAGCTCCTCTTCCGCGCGGAAGCCAAGACGGAGAACGGGGCGCATCTCTTCGTGCGCGCGCTCGACACGGGTTCGCTCATCGCCGAAGCGCCGGTCCCGGGATCCGGATGGGAAGAGGTACAGCTTCTCTTCGAGGTCCCGGAAAACGGCAACTACCACATCGGACTCGAGAGCGGATCCCCCGGCGTCTCGGCTATCCGGGAAGCGCAGTTCAGCGGCGTGCCGTCGGCGTTCGGATACCGGGATGTGATCTTCGATAACGGCAAAATCATCTATCGATACCGCGACGACCTGTTCAGGCGATAAGGAGGCTCCCATGTCACAGCTTAAAATGTACTGGTTCACCGACGATCCGCTCCCCGATCTCGTGCTCCCGGAGGGCTATTCCTTCTCCCATTTTTCGGAGAAGACACACGCGCGCGACGTTCATGACTGGAACGAATGCATCCGCACCTGGACCTCTTCCGAGGAGACGGATGAGGAGCGGTTCAGGCAGGAGATTTATGACTTCAAGGACATCCGTCCCGAGGAGGACGTCTGGTTTCTCGATCACGGGGGCGAGCATATTGGGACCGCGACTTCCTTCGTCCATCAGCCCGCCGGATTCGGCGACATGCACTGGGTGGGGATCAAGGAGGCGTACCGAGGACAGGGGCTGGCAAAATACCTCTCGCATCAGATCCAGAAAACACTGCGCGGCAGGGGCGTTCCCTACGTGTCTCTGACGACGAGCGAGGGACGGCCTGCCGCGCTGAAATCCTACCTGACCGCCGGATTCGTCGCCGTGGAGTACGCGGAGGGGATGCTCGAGCGGTGGAGAAAGGTGCTCGAGACCTACGGGATCGACCGTCTCCGCGTCGTGCATGAGGACGCGACCCCTTACGGGATCGTAACGCCCGCCGGCTTCATTGAAAATGCGAAGGAATGAGGGAGGATGCCGCATGAAACCGAACGCCCTGTTTTCCGAAGAAGAGATCGAACGCCTGAAAACCGCCTCCGATCCCGGTCTGCGCGCCCTCGTCGACGGTCTGCTGGCGGATGCCGCGCGCGGTGCGGAGCGGGGAAGCTGCGACATGAGGCTCCTCGGCTTCGCGTATGCCTGCACCGGGGACCGGCGTTACGCCGACTGTGCGCGCCGCATCCTGCTCGACCTCGTCCGGGAGGAGAGCTGGATCGATTCCGGGTATCGTCCCGACGCTTACAACGGCTTCGACATCCGCACTTCCCTGCCCACCGCCTCCCGCTGCGTGACGGCTTCCCTCGGCTTTGCCCTGTTCGGCGATCTGCTCTCCGAAGAGGACCGGGAACAAGTCATCCGGGAAACGTATGAAAAAGGGATTTACGATCTGCTGAGCGACTGGGTCCTGCCCGGGACGCGCATCCACGCCCTCGACACGATGGGACACAATTTCTGGTGCGTCTGCATCTCCGCCGCCGCGCTCGGAGCCGTCGTCTTCTGCGATCTCATCCCGGACGGAAAATCCCTTCTCCGCCAGGCATCGGAGGCGCTCGAAGCGTGGTTCCGCTATCCCGGGAATCCCATGAACGCCAAGCCCATGACCTTCGACGGCGGCGGATACTACGAATCCGTCGGGTATTTCGATTACGCGATGAGGGAATACCTGACCTTCGCCATCGTCCATGAGCGCCTCACCGGGGAGCACCCCTTCGATGACGGGGACATCCTCCGCGCCGCGATCTCGTTCTTCCTCTCCTGCTGGTATCCCTCGAATGGTCGGAAGGACTACTTCGCCGGATTCGGGGATTACGGAAACGAGGACGGGGATTTCAACAGCCCCCTGTACTTCCTCCGGTACGGCATCGACGTCCCCGGCCTGCGGTATTTCCTCCGGAACAGGAACCGCAAAAACTGCGACACGCTGCTCTCCGCGCTCCTGTGGGATGAAATCGAAGCGCCCGATCCCGCGCCGCCGGAGAAGCTCTCCGCCTGTTATCCGAAGATCGGCTGGGCGGTCTTTCACGATCGCTGGGAGAAGGACGCCGTCATGTTCGCCGTCAAATGCGGGGACACCTGGAACCACGCCCACGCCGACTGCGCCTCGTTCCTGCTCTACCGGAACGGGAAGCCGGAGATCTTCGATCCCCTCACGCCGTGCAGCTATTCCGATCCCATCTACCAGCGCTATTACGTGACGTCCGAGGCGCATAACGTCCTCCTCTTCGACGATCACGGACAGGACTTCCGCGACAATTACAAGAACAACACCCATCTTCCCGGGACGCTGCGGAACTTCACGGACGAAGACGGATTCCGCTACGTCGCGGCGGACGGCACGGGACCGATGGGAAGGTATTTCCGCAAGCATCACCGCCACTTTCTCTGGCTGGACGGCTTCATTCTGATCTACGATGACGTGGAGTGCTACGAAGCCGGCCGGGTGAGCTTCCTCGTGCACGGGATCGCGGGGAATCCCTTCCGGATGCTCTCCCCCGCCGCCGTAAAAACCCGCACCGGCTGGATCCAAGGCGACACGGAGACGGCGGACTACGACGTCTATACGACGGATACGGACGAGCAGCACCACGCAAAGTTCTGCGGCATCCTCCTGCTCGACGACGGCATCGATCCGGTCCTGACGCCGATCACCGACGGCTGGAGGATATCCGCGGGCGGCACGACGGTCTATGTCAACCACCGCGCGGACGGCAAGATCATCCACCGCAACTGCATCAACGTGATGGACGGCTGGCTCACGGACGCGGAACTTCTCGCCGTAAAGGGGGATCGCTGCGCCGTCGTGAACGGCTCGATCGTGCGCCGGGGAGGCAAATCCCTGCTCGAGACCTTCTCCCGCATCAACGGATGGGCCGATCGCACGGTTCCGTCCTGCAGTCCGGACGAAACGGACAACGGAACGGATATCCGGCGCCGCACCTCGATGTGAACAAAGTCGCGGCGTCTTTGGCGGACAGGAACCGATTGCGCGTTTTCTCTTGCGTATTTCCCGAAAATGTGCTATACTGGCATGGAAACAAACAGGCGGATGCTGCCTGCGGGCTCTCCGCCGGAAAGAGGAGTTATATGATCAACATCACCCTTCAGATCGAACGGATCGATTATCAGAAGAGCGTCGAGAATCTCCTTCCCCAGCTTGTGAAGGAAGCCGAAGCGAAGAAGTCGCCGAACGGATTCGAACAGTTTGTCGCGCGGCTGGGCAAAGACGCGGTCCCCGTGGCAAAGAAGCTGCTGCGGTACATGAGCGACGATCTTAAGGACGGACTCGTCGTCTGGATGGCCGAGAGCCGTCAGGAATCAATCGTCGCCGCGGTCAACCAGCAGCTGGATGCGCTGCTCGGAAACGCCGTCATGAAGGTCGGCGCGTTGCATGCGGAAGACCGCCCCGGCACGCGGATGGTCCTGGTTGCCTCGCAGGTCGAGACGGACTACGCCGCGCTCTCCTCCAGTCCCGTCGTGGAATCCGCCCTCGGACAGCTGGGCGGCGAGAACAGCCTTCTCAAGGGAGCGGCGAAGTTCGCTCTGCAGATGGTGACGAAGGCCAATCCCGAAACCCTCGAGAAGCAGGGGATCGCGCTCCTCTCCTCGGACCGGGTGAAGCCGAAGATCCTTTCCGCCCTCTCCGGCGCCCTCGGCAAGATCGGACTGGAAGCCACGCTCGGCGATATGACGGTCAACGCAGGCGCGGGACCGACGGCCGCCGCCGTCGGTACGGAGCTTCCCGCCGCGCTGAAGGACCGGCTGATGGACGCGGTGATCGCGTTCCTGAAAGCAAACGCGTGACCCCCGACATTCTGCCGCATCGCACCTTTCCTAATACCGAAACGAGGCTGTCGCACTCCAAGAAACGGAGAAACGCGACAGCCGTTTTCATTACATAGCGCTTTCGGCGTTCTTTTTCTCCTTTATCGAGGAGAAAAAGAACCAAAAAGAGGAACTCTTTGGAAGTCTTGGGTGTTCCGCACTCTGCGGAGTGCGGGTCAGGGCGTTGCCCTCGACACTCGGGATGCTTCGCATCCCGGGACGCCATTTTGGAAAAGGCGGGCGAAAACTTTTGCCTTATTTGCGACAACCCGTTTTGGTCTTTGCCGCACGATCGGAAAAGGGATCGGCGCCGCATGGTCTCGGCTCGCCATTAATGATAAGTATTTCTGTATGATTTCGATTAAATTATATCATTTTACATATCCACGCAAAAGGTGTATAATGAAGTACAATCAGAAATCCGCTTGAGAGGCACCGACATGACCGCACGCCGTCCGCTCCTTACCCTGTTCCTCCGCTCCCTCGTGATCTCCGCGACCACCGTCGGCGGGGGATATGTGATCCTGTCGGTGCTTCGCCGCCTGTATGTGGAGAAACTCGGGTGGATCTCCGAGGACGAGATGCTCGATCTCTCCGCTGCCGCTCAGAGTGCACCCGGCGCCGTCGCGGTCAACGCCTCCCTCCTCGTCGGATACCGGCTATACGGGATCGGCGGCGCGCTGGTTTCCCTCGCCGGCACGGTGATCCCGCCCCTCTCCGCGATGTGTCTCCTTGCCGAGGCTTACCGGCGGAGCGCGGACATCCCGCTCGTCATGAAGATCATGGGCGGCATGCGGGCGGGCGTCGCGGCGGTCATTCTCGACACCGCGCTCACGCTTGCGAAGGGATCGCTTGCGAAGGACACGCTTCCCCGCGCGCTCGTCTTCGGCCTCTCCCTCGCGCTCATTCTCGGCATGGGCCTTTCCCCGGCCTGGATCGTGCTCGGTGCGGCTCTCCTCGGCGCGGTGCGCGGGCTGCTCTCCCTGCGGCGCAGAAAGGCAGGCGAGACGGTATGATCCTCGTCGACCTCTTCTTCGAATTCCTCCTCATCGGCGCGCTCAGCTTCGGCGGCGGCTACGGTACCCTCGCGATGATCGAAAACGCGGCGGTCACGTCCCGCGGATGGCTGACAGCGGCGCAGTTCCACGACCTCACCGCCTTTGCGGAGATGACGCCCGGTCCCATCGCGCTCAACGCGGCCTCTTTCGCGGGCTATACGTCTGCGGGGATCCCGGGTGCGGTCGCGGCGACGCTCGGATGCGTGCTTCCGGCGTTCGTCACGGTCACGCTCCTTGCCCTGCTCTGGACGAAATATGCATCCCATCCCGTCTTCTCGGGCATCCTCGGCTCGATCCGTCCTGCGGTCTCGGCGCTCGTCTTTGCGGCGTTCTGGAGCGTGTTTTCGGAGTCCGTCATCGGAGCCGGCACGGTAAGCGCCGTCTCGCTTCTTCTCTTCGGCGGATGCTTCCTGCTGAGCCGCACGGGCAAGCTGCCCCCGGCCGTCGTGATCCTCATCGCGGGAGCGGCGGGAGCGCTGCTGTTATAAAAATGAATCAAAACCGGTTATTTCCTGGTATCGGCGGATCGGATCCGTCCATACTAACCGCGAAACCAAGGAAAGGACCGGTTTTTCCGATGAAACATTTCATTTTCGCGATCCTGATTCTCGCATCCGCTCTGCTCCTCGCAGCGTGCTCGCCGATGAGCGGCATGAAGGATGACAGCAAAGATACGCTCCCGGGCGACGGGATCCTCGATGACAGCACCCTCGGCGACCGCGACGGAGACGGTCACGTGGAGGACAACGGCAGCTCCGACGGAATGAACGCGGGCTCCGATCCGGCTGAGGACACCGGCGCGTTCACGACCGTGAAGAAGGTGAAGGACGCCGACGACGCCGTGAACTTCATCGGCGCGAACGTCTACTCCCTCTGCCGCGATTCCCTGCCCGTGATGACCCAGACGCGCGTGCTCTCAAACGACGACATGGACGCGCTGACCTACTCGACGGAACTGGAGGCCACGGACGGCATCTCCGACGTGATCGTATCGGAATCCACGCTCGCAGGCGGGAGCTTCTCCGTGGTGATGCTGCGCACGGACGGAACGAATACGGAAGCGCTTGCGCGGCGCCTGGCGGATGGGATCGATCCCGAAAAATGGGACCATGCCTCCGCGGGCAAAGCGGCGGCGATCACGCTCGATGACGATATCGTACTCGTGATGGGCGACGACCGTCAGGTGGATGACGTCATCCGCGCGGTGACGACGGCGGCGGCGGACGTGTACGACAAGGTCGGCGAGGTCCGCGTCGTGCTCGGCTGACGGCAAATCAAAACCCGGGACGGTGTGTGCCGCTTCCCGGGTTTCTTTCTGTTTCATTTACACGGTATTGATTCGCCGTCCGACGGTTTCTCGCGCTGAAGAAGCACGATGAAGGCGCCCCGGATATCCGCGCTCAGATCCGAAGACAGGGAAACGACCTCCCAGCCTTCCGCGGATTTCTGCGCAAGGATGTTTTCGATCTCTTCGACGGAGTGCTTTGCTTTTCTGAATTCCAGAATCCTGAATTCCTTCATGCGTGGTATCCTCCCGTTTTTTCCATTACTTCGAAATCAGATGCGCGAGCCAGATCACGATGCATCCGCCGATCACCGAGAAGATGAACTCCGTCAGACGTCCTCCGCTGATGCTGAGCTTTTCCGCGATGAAACCGCCGAGCGCGGTACCGATGAAGCCGATCAGCCAGTTTCTCCAGAATCCTCTCTTCGTGTCGCCCATGATGCGGCCTGCTGCCCAGCCGATGAGCGCGCCGAGCAGAATCGAGCCCAGGATCGGTATGACCATGTCGTCAAGCCTCCTTTTTCTCTTACTTCCTATAGTATAGCATGCCCGGCGCGGATTTGCAAGCATGCCTCGGACGATTTCATCCCGATTTTACCGGTCCTTCACCGTTCCTTAATTTTGAACGAATTCCGCGGTTTTGTCCAAATGAGCCCTGAAAGCCTTACAGGACAAGGGTTTTGAGCACCCGCAAATCGTCTTTACCAAAGATTTACCAAAATTACAAGAATCAAATCAGGGGAATCCCGCGCAAAGAAAAACGCCTCATCACGGAAGAACCCCTCCCTGCTGTTTGCACAACGGGGAGGGGTTCTCTTACTGATTATGCCTTTTTGTTTGCTTCAGGGTCTCAGTTCACTTCATCCTTCCGTCCGGAGTGAGCGTTGGACCAGGAGCGTTCCAGCGCGGTCCAGTCGCGGTCCGGAAGCTTCGCAACCCACTGTTCCACTCTTCTCGAATCGTCGATCCATCTGTAGTCGTGGGAGTTGGTCGCTTCCTGAACATCCGCATAGTACCATGCGTTGGTGTCCATGTTGTCCGGCCATACGTTCATCTCGTAGGCGGGCAGGAGGTGATCCTTGTGCGGTGCACGCTTCAGCGTACGGTTCACGATCGCGAAGGTCTCCGCACGGGTGATGTAGTTATCGGGCAGGAACGTGCCGTCGCCGTAACCGTTCACCAGGCCGAGCTCTTCCGCTGCCGTGATGAAGCTGCTGTA
>JAFYBI010000187.1 GCA_017540285.1 Clostridia bacterium
GATCAGGGAGCGTTCCGCAAGGGCGCCGTGGCCGATCTCGCGTCTGCCCGGGCTGCGGGAAGCCTTCGCTTCGCCGACGGAATAGCCGGGCATGTTGTAGTGGTGCATATACCGCTTGGTTTCTTCCTCGGAAATGCCGTCGAGCATCTGGACGTCGGCGATGGAGCCGAGGGTCGCGATGGTCAGGACCTGGGTCTGGCCGCGGGTGAACATGCCGGAACCGTGGTCGCGGTCGAAGAGGTGAACTTCGGCGGCGAGGGGACGGATCTGGTCCATGCGTCTGCCGTCGACGCGCTTCTTGTCTTCCAGGAGCCAGCGGCGGACGATCTTCTTCTGGATCTTATAAATGAGCTCGGGGAGCATGACGTCGAGGCCTTCGTACTTCTCGGAGAACTTCGCGAGGATGTCGTCCTCGATGGGCTGCATCCGTTCGTCGCGGACGTTCTTGTCGTCCGTATCGAGCGCGTACATGACGTCCTTTTCGCAGTACGCGAAGATTTCGTCGAACATATCGTGGTCGAGTTCCATGGAGGGGTATTCGAACTTCGGCTTGCCGACCTCGGCGACGACGGTGTCGATGAACGCGACGAGCTTCTTGATCTCTTCGTGCGCCTTCATGATGGCGTCGTACATCATGTCGTCGGAGACCTCGGCGGCGCCCGCTTCGATCATGACGACCTTTTCCTTCGTGCCGGCGACGGTGAGCTCAAGGGAGCTGCGGTCGCGCTGTTCGGCGGTCGGGTTGATGATGAGGCCTTCTTCCTCGGTCAGACCCATGAAGACGCCGCCGATCGGACCGTTCCACGGAATATCGGAGATGGCGAGGGCGACGGACGCGCCGATCATGCCCGCGATCTCGGGGGAGGAGTCCTGATCCACCGCCAGAACGAGCAGGGAAAGGACGACGTCGTTGCGGAGATCCTTCGGGAACAGGGGACGGATCGGGCGGTCGATGACGCGCGCGGTCAGGATGGCCTTTTCGGAGGGTCTGCCTTCTCTTCTGAGATAGGAGCCGGGAATGCGGCCGACGGCGTACAGTCTCTCCTCGAAGTCGATGGACAGGGGGAGGAAGTCGATGCCGTCGCGCGGCTTTGCGGAAGCGGTGGCGCAGGCCAGAATGGCGGTGTCGCCGTAGCGGATGAGGGCGGAACCGTTCGCGAGGCCGGCCATCTTGCCGGTTTCGATGACGAGCGGTCTTCCGGCGAAGTCGTAGGAAAACGTCTTGTAATTCTCGAACATGTTTTCTGCCTTTCGTAATATAAATTTCGGTTTCGTATTCGCCGCACCGCTTCAGCTCAGCATTTAAACAGCGGTCCGATCCTCGGGCATCTGTTTAACTGCTGATCCGGGCGGTTCGGTGCGGGGCGGAGACAGCAAGATGCCGCGGCGGAGGTCTCGATTCGGAAACATCCGCCGCAGCACACGTGTGTCGCGTACGCGGGGTGAGAAGCGGTTATCTTCTCAGGCCGAGCTTTTCGACGATGGCGCGGTAGCGCTCGATGTCGTTGTCCTGGAGGTAGCGGAGAAGGCTGCGTCTGTGGCCGACCATCTTGTTCAGGCCGCGGCGAGAATGGTTGTCCTTCTTGTTGACCTTGAGGTGCTCGGTGAGGGCCTGGATGCGGTAGGTGAGGATCGCGATCTGGACTTCCGGAGAGCCGGTGTCGCCTTCGTGAACCTTGTACTGCTCGATGAGTTCCTGCTTCTTTTCCTTCGTGATCATGGGTTTCGGTTTCCTTTCACCATTTTGTTTTTTAGGATTCCCGAAGCTCAGCGACCGGCGGGTGAAAATGTCCGCCTGAAAGACGGGCCATGATCCGGAGACCGGGAAACGGGCAATCCACCGTATAGTATACCACAGATTTTCTCTCTTGTAAAGACCGATTTCAAAAGAAACTGCCAAAATTTCCGCCCGTTTCCGCGCCTTTTTCCGTCGTGACGCACACCTTCATAAAAATTCAATAATTTTTCATGAAATGAAAATGACTCCCGTGGTCGGACGTGGTACAATGCCCCTATCACACCGAGCGTCCGGGAGGATCCGTCCATGCTGGAAGAGCACATCATGCGCATCACCGATAAAATACACCTGCAGTTCTACCGGAGGCTCTTTTCCATCATCAAGGAGCGCGAGGGTTCGCTCACCGCGATGGAGGTCTTCGCCGTGGAGGTCATCCATTCCCTCGGCGCGCCGACCGTCAGCGAGTTCGCCGATTTCCTCGGCATCTCCCGGCCGGGCGCGTCCTACAAGGTCGCCTCGCTCATCCAGAAGGGCTACATCGTCAAGGAGGCCTCGGAGGACGACAAGCGCGAATTCCGCCTCCGCCTCACCGAAAAGTATTACAATTACATCAGCCTGTATGAAAACAGCGTGAAGGAATACGTCCGCGAGGTCGAGGAGCAGTTCACCGCGGAGCAGCTCCGCTCGTTCGACGGCATCCTGTCGAAGGTCGAGAGCAAGATCGACGAGGCGCAGCACCTCATCCGTCCCGCCGAGCCTCAAGACTGAGCAGCAACCCCTTCGCCGCCGCGCCGAGCACGTACCCGCCGGGCCCCCGCGCCGCCGTCACCCGGTGGCAGGGGACGAGGAGCAGGACCGGATTCGCGCGGCATGCCGATCCGACCGCCCGGGACGCGCCGGGTTTTCCGAGCCGTCTTGCGATCTCCCCGTAGGAGCACGTCTCTCCGAAGGGGATTTTTTGTATTTCCCGCCATACCGCGCGCTGAAACGCCGTCCCGGACAGGAAAACGGGGAGCGAAAAGTCCTTCCGCTCCCCGCGAAAATACGCGTCCGCTTCGTCCCGCAGCTGTTCCGCGAGTCGGCGGTCGCACGCCGTCGGATCGGAATCCCCCGCCGGGAAGACGCCGAAGCGGCGGACGAAGCCACCGTCGATCTGGGCGGTGAGGACCCCGACGGGCACCGCGATTTTCAAATACATCATGTCCGCTTGACCAGCCCGAGGGTGATCTTCGCGAGCTCGTCGACCTCGACCGTGTTGTAGCCCTCGATCGACGTGTAGAGGCGCTTTTCGAACGGGGCGTACCAGTAGGGATCGATCCCCTGCCCGCCGTTCCGGATGCCGATGATCGAACCGACCGTCGCGCCGTTGCAGTCCGTGTCGAACGCCGTCTGCACCGCGAGGCAGATCGAGGTCCCGAAGTCACCGCCGCCGCAGAGCAGGGCCATCGTGACGATCATCGCGTTCGAGTTGGTGTAGCACCAGTCGTTCGCGGAGTGCTCGTCGTACTGCGCGTGGATCTCTTCGATGATCTCGGCGGCGGATTTTCCGGCGTCGTAAAGGGCGATCACATGGCGCACGTCCGCCGTGAGCCGCGATTTCGCCGGGATATAGGCCAGCCCGGTCTCGATGATCGCGCGGATGTCGTCCTCGACCGCCGCGGCCGCGATCATGGCGGCGATGTACATTTCGCCGTAAATGCCGTTTTTGACGTGCGAGATCGACGCGTCGCGGAAGGCCATCTCCGCCGCAGTCGCCGGATCGCCGGGGTTGATGTAGCCGAAGAAGTCGCCGCGGATCTGCGCTCCGATCCATTCGCGGTAGGGGTTCTTGTACGTCGCCGTCTCGGGCGGGAAGAGGCCCGCCGCGATGTTGCGGTAGGCGACGCGCTCCGCCGTGCAGGTCGCAAAGCACGGGATCCAGGAGAGCCATGCTTCCGCGACGTCCGCGGGGGTGAAGTCCCGGCCGTAGGTCCTGACGAGCTTCAGGGCGAAGGTCGTGTAGTTGGTGTCGTCGTCGACCGGGGAGGCGTGGTGCACGTTGTCCGCAAAGCACGCGCCGGTCCAGAGGCGGTATTCCCGGATGAGCTCGTCCGAGAACTCCGCCTTCGTGATGTATTTGTGCATCGGATAGTTGTCCGTCGCCTTGAGCACGGGGAGCAGAAGATCCCGGCGCCAGCCTTCGACGGGCTTGCCGAGCAGGCATCCCGCGATCCGGCCGATCCACGCGCCGGTCAGCTTGTCGAGGAGCGCGTCGTCCTCCGGCAGATCGGGCAGGACGGGAGCGCTGACGGCGGACGGGGAAGCGGCGAGGATGGACGCGAGGTCCGACGGCTCCTCATAGGGGAAGTCCGCGCGGATCGGAGCGGACGCCATCACGGCGGCAAGTTCGGTCACCGCCGCTTCGTTTTCGAACAGGGTGTCGTTGTCCAGCGCGCAGAAGCCGTTCACCGCCGCCTCGTATTTCGCGACGTCGCGTCCCTCGCGCACGCACTGTTCGTATTCGACCCGGATGTCCCGGCCGTACCGGAGCCATGGCTGATGGAGCAGCATGATTCGATTCTCCTTTCATTGATCCTCTCAGGCGAGGAGGGTCCTGTAATTGTCCGCGATCTCCCGATAGGGACGTCCGCCGCCCGATTCATAGAGGAAGCGGCCGTGGTACCCGACCTCTTCGAGCGCGCCGAGGATGGCTCCCCAGTCGTTCTTGCCTTCGAGCGGGAGCCAGTGCTTCTCGTCGATGAAATCGTAGTCCGATACGTGCAGCGTGACGATCTTGTCCCCGACGGCCCGGATGTAGTGGACGTTGTCCTCCTTCAGGCTATGGTTCGTGTCGAACACCACGCGGAGGTCCGGGATCGCGTCGAGGAAGACGAGCATTTCGTCCGACGTGCGGCAGAGGCAGGTGCGCGGCAGGTTTTCGAGGCAGAGCGTGACACCCGCCGCCTTTGCGATCCCCGTCAGCTCGCCGATGACGCCGACGGCGCACGCAAGCCTCTCCGGGCGCTCTTCCTCGCGGTAGGGTTCGCCCGACGGGTGGATGATCGCCATCCCGATCCCGGCTTCGCCCGCCGCGGCAAGCAGCTCGGACTGGATCCCGAGGATGGTTTTCCGCACTTCCGGATCCGGGGACGCGGGATCGATCTTCGAGAAGGGGCCGAACGGGAGATGGACCGAGGAGATCGTCACCCCGTGCTCCTTCGCGAGGACGGCGATGTCCTTCGCCTTGTGCGGGAAGTCGAGGACGGAATAAAAGGGGTCGATCGCGCCGGAGGAGAGCTCCAGTTCGCGGATGCCGGCTTCGGCGAGGGCGTCGAAGGCTTCCGCGTTCATCGTCCCGGGACCGACGGAGAGGGCGAGGGGCCAGTCTTTGCGGTTCGTCATGGCAAATTCCTTTCTGAAAAGGGCATTTTCCGGAGGAGGTCGTCCCCCGGGTTCTTGTTTTGTTTCATTTTACCATACCCGGGGAGGATTTGCAAGAGTTTTCGGTGATTTTTGCGGATTCTTCCCCTTGACAAAGCGGGGAAAAAACGGGTATAATAAAGCAGATAAACAAAGGCGATGACGGAACGAGTAGGTGTCCCGGGCGACCGGGTGCCGCGTCGAAGAGAGCCGGGCTTGGTGGGATCCGGTACGCGGCGGCACGCGAAAATCACTCCCGAGCCGCAGGGTGAAGGCACGTGCCCAAGCCCTCGCCGCAGCCCCGGCGTTAGATGGGGACCGTATCGTGCGTGCGGGTGGTGAAGCAGGTTTTCTGTCCCGGATGATGCCGGGCTTTTTTGTTTTTCCGAAGTGCGCGAATCACACATCAATGGAGGCATCATGTACAGCAAGGTCAACACAAACCTGAATTTCGTGGAGCGCGAACGCGAGACTCTGAAATTCTGGAACGAGAACGACATCTTCAAGAAGCAGCTCGCCGAGAGCGAGGGGCGCCCGGGCTATACCTTCTACGACGGCCCGCCGACCGCGAACGGAAAGCCCCACATCGGCCACGTGCTCACCCGCGTCATCAAGGACCTCATCCCGCGCTACCGCTGGATGAAGGGCTGCGACGTCCC
>JAFYBI010000188.1 GCA_017540285.1 Clostridia bacterium
CACCCTCAACGTGCGTACCTTGACGTTTCTGTACCGTTGCTCAATGAGGTTCTGCCTGTTTTGTTTTGCGATAAACGAGTTTATCGCAAAACCGCACGGATAATTAACAAGGGGCCATCACCAAGATGAGTGGCACTTTATGTTTTGAAGCTCGCTCGCGCCGGTTTGTGCAGCGGTCCGTGTCCGCCCTTTCGACTTCGTCGAGGCATGGGGTGCAGCGCAAACTGTCAGGCCTGTTCGAATCGGGAACTGCGTGCGGGTCCTTCCTCAACGGTTCCCTGTTCGTTGTTCGTTTTCAGATTCCGCATCCTGAATTCTCAGTTCGGGATCCTTCTCCCCTCGCCGGACGCGCCCCGCCGGTACCGCCGCACGACGTCGAGGAATCCGTCCGCCGACTCGTCGGTCCACTGAAAGATCAGCGAAGGCGCGCCGCGGAGTTCGTTCAGGCGGTCGCCCATCCACTGGGGGACGGCGTTATAGACCACGTCGACGCAGTCCGCCTCGCCGAAGACCGGGAAGCGCGCGCCCGTGCGGTCGGTGAGGGTCCCGCGGCAGACGAAGGCTTTCTTCCGTCCGGCGACTCTCCCGCCGCATCCGGCACAGGACCGGTTTCCGGCGGCGAGGACGCATTTCGCGAGCGTCATCACGGGGATCTTCCCGTACGCGATCGGGACCAGTCCCAGCTGACGCACGGCGGCGCAGGGCAGCTCGGGGGACGCGGCGACTTCGGCGCATCCCAGCGAGCGGTAGAATTCCGCGGCGGCGGCGTTCGTCACGTTCCCGCGGAAGGAGATCGCCGGCGTGAAGCCGTTGTACAGCGCAGCGGCAGCCTGCCCCGGCGTGTGGCATTCGACGAGGCGGCATCCGGCGGCGTGCGCGTCGGCGAACAGTGCGGCGAGGGCGTCGTCCGGGAGCGGGAAGACGGGCAGGGAGGCGGTGAGCTCCGGGGGATTATCAAGCCCGAGCCGGTCCAGCGATTCCTTCGCGCGCAGGACGTCCCACGCGGAAACGGTCACGCGCGGGAAGGCGGCGAGGATTTCCCGGACCGTGTCGGGCTCTCCGGCCAGGGAGAAGACGTCGGCGAGGGAGAGGATCCACGCGGGATCGGTCTCGCGGCGCGGCGTCTTCGGCGGCTGATACGGGTCGGGGACGCGGGGCGGGCGATGCGGCATCGGCGGATCGGGCGGGAGGGCGGACAGCGCTTCGTTCAGGGCGTCCGCGGCCCGGCGTCGGAGATCGTTCAGGCGGCTGACGGGCATCCAGAGTCCGTCGTCGAGGGAGACCGTCACGGGATCGGTGAGCGCGGGGGTGAGGCCCGTTCCGCCGAGCTTGGTGAGGCTTTTCACCACGGCGCCGCGGTCCAGGGGCTTGCCCGTCGCCTCGTCCGGCGGATCGCCTTCGACCGTCGCCGACGCCTCGTCCGAGACGAGAGTCAGGCGGACGGGCTCGTTCCGGCGGCAGGAGAACGTCATGCGGACCCTTTTGGCCATGAACGCCGCGCGCTTTTTTTCTGCCTCCCGCAGGCGTTCGCCGAGCGCGGTTCTGATCGTTTTCGCATCCGGGAAGGACGCCGGGTTCTCGCGCGCGGTCCGGCCGACCATCGAGGGGACGTATTTCCCGGCGAAATACCCGTCGGTGAAGCCCCGCGTGAAGAGATCGGCGAGGAAGGCGAGCTCTTTCGGATCCGCGGCCCGCCGGTCGTCGAGGAGGCGGCGGTACACGGACGTCACGCCGTAAACGTAGGACGCGGGCTTGAGGCGGCCTTCGATCTTGAGCGAGTCCACGCCCGTCGCGATGAGGGCGGGGATGTCCCCGGCGAGGCACATGTCCGCGAGGGAGAGCGGCGTCGGGCTGTTTTGGGAGGACGCGGGATCGAGGGCATAGGGCAGGCGGCAGGGCTGGGCGCATTCCCCGCGGTTGCCGCTGCGTCCGCCGCAGAACCACGACATGAGGCACTGTCCCGAGCACGAGACGCAGTGCGCGCCGTGGAGGAAGATTTCGATCTCGAGCGGTCCGCCGCACAGGTGGGCGATCTCCTCGCGGGAGAGCTCGCGGGGCAGCACGAGGCGGCGGAATCCGTTGGCGTACAGGATCCGGCAGTCGGCGGGCGAGCCCATCGAGGTCTGCGTGCTCGCGTGCAGGACGGCGTCGGGCCAGCGCTTTTTGATCTCTGCGGCGAGGCCCATGTCGGCGATGATGATCGCGTCGGCGCGGCTGTCGTCCCAGGGGGAGAGGATCCGGTCGCAGAGGGCGAGCGCCTCGTCCATTTCGCGGTCGCGGACCCGGGTGTTCACCGTGATGTGCGCCTTCGCCCCGGCCGCGTGGGTGAGGCGGATGGCGTCGGAGAGGGCGTCCCCCGCGAAATTCTTCGCCCGCATGCGGTTCGAGAACACCGGCGCGCCGAAATACACGGCGTCGGCTCCCGCGGCGAGGGCGGCCCGGAGGCTTTCTTCCGATCCGGCGGGGGCGAGCAGCTCGGGCAGTTTCCCGTTTTTCGTCATTCGTCCGCCTCCCGCGTGCCGCTCTTTTCCGCTTCGAGGAGCGCGCGGATGCGTCCGAGCTTTTCCTCCCGGCTCATGCCGGCGTAGCGCGGATCGGGGACGGGCTCGGCGGGCTTGTCCTCTCCGCCTGCCAGGGCATAGCGCGCGCGGCGGAGCTCATCCTCGAGCGTCCGGATCCGGCGGGCCGCCGTGTCGGCTTCTTCCAGCGCGTCGACGGCGATGAGGAGGGCGGCGTCGAGGCGTCCGTCACCGGTGCCGAGCCGGGGATTGATCTTTGCCATCGCGCCGAGGCGTTCGTTGAGCTGCCGTTCGATGCGGCGCGCCTCCTCCTCGCTCTTGTCCGTGACGACGTTGAGGAAGCGTCCCGCAATGCGGAGCGTGAGGGAAACGCGCGCCTTCGGGTCTGTTCTGTTGGGTTCCGCCATACGCCGGACCTTCCTTCCCGCGGGAAACGATACCTCCCGCATTATATCTGATCTATTATACACGATCCCGGCCGCAAAAGAAAGAGGTATTTGTGAATTTCTCGCGGGATTCCTTCGCCGGCGGGCTTCTGCGCGGCACGGAAGCGGCAAAAAGCGCGCGTTTTTTCGCGATGTTCACGAAATCCGGTTGAATTCAGACAAAATCCGTGGTACAATCAAACCGACAGACCGGGAAGAGGCCCATCGCCCGGTCAAAAATCTATCAGAAAAACGGAGCATCATCATGAGTCTTCTTTCCACTCTCATCGGATCCATGTCCACGGACGAATCCGCAGAAGCGATCTCCCGGAAAACGGGGATCCCGAAGCTGGCGGTCGGCGCCCTGATCGCGGCGGCCCTTCCCATGCTCATCAAGAAGCTGACGAGCAACGCGTCTTCCCAGCAGGGCGCGGCGTCCCTCCTCGGCGCGCTGACCCAGCATACGGACACGGCGCCCGTCGCGAATCAGATCGCGAACGCCGACACGGCGGACGGCAACGCCATCATCGGCCACATCCTCGGTTCCGACCAGGCGGCGACGGTGAATCAGCTCGCGGCCCAGGCGAACCTGAGCGAGGAGCAGGTCTCCTCGGTGCTCGGCAACATCGCGCCGGCCCTGATGAGCTCCCTCTCCGCGGCGAACACCGAAAACGTGCAGGCGAACGTGCAGGCCCTCGAAGAGAAACCGGCGTCCGGCGGCGGGCTCGGCTCCCTCCTCGGCGGCATTCTCGGCGGCGGATCGTCCGGCGGTTCCTCTTCCGGCGCGGCGTCCCTCCTCGGCTCCCTCTTCGGCGGCAAGCAGGAAAAGGAAGAGGAAGCGGCCGTCGACGGCAGCTCCCTGCTCAATCTCCTGATGAACATGAAATAAGACCGCGAGGGACCGGATCCCCTGCAAAACAGAACGGTCGTGAAGCTGTATGCCCGATACAGCCGCACGACCGTTTTTTTCATGAAAACCGAAGGGTTCCCGCCGCAGCGGTTGCCTGTAAACCGTAAACGGTTCCCTCTTTATTTGATGTCCTCGATCACCGTCTCCGGCGCCTTGTCGAGCTGCCAGGGATCGCGGACGATCTGCTGCAGGAGGCGCAGCGCGGAGGCGTAATAATACCCGTCGCAGATGCGCTCGTCGAGGACGAACGTGAAGTCGAGGTAGTGCTTCCGCTTCACCGAACCGTCCATGTCGAGCTCGTACGTCCGCCGCTTCGTCCCGAAGGAGAAGAACACCGGGCAGGTGCCGAAGTCGTAGAGGTGATGGTAGATCGGCGGGATGCCGAGCGAACCCATCGACGTGATGAAGTACGAGCAGTGGAACGGGCTTGCCCGCGCGATCAGGGGCGGCATGAGCCCGAAGTAGTCGAGGGTCTTCATCAGCCAGACGAAGAACTTGAAGAAGAGCGCCGGGAAGTGCCGGATGAACCCCGCGACGCTGTCGAATTCGCCGCCCGGATTCTCCCGGTAGCCGACGATCTCGCGGTTCACGGCCTCGTAGACCTCCTTCATCGTCGCGTCCGGGGCGAGGATCGCCTTCACGCAGGTGTCCGGAGACTCGAGCGCCATCTCCTTCTTGATCGAAAGGGAGACCTCGATGTGCTTCCGGGTCCAGATGCGCTGTCCGCGGATGAAGCGGTTGAGCGCGGGACGCTGGGACACGAGCCGCACGTACGCCGCGATCATGACGTGCATCATGCTCATGTTCGTCATGCCCTCGGCCTGCTTTTCCCGGATATATTTCTCGATCTTCTCCACGTCGAAGGAGTCCCGGATGAAGTTCTGCGAGCCCGTCCGGTTGACCATGATGAACGGCACGACCGCCGCCATCGGGGGGATCGTCTTCACCCGCCGGAATTCTTTTTCTTTCTTCGCCATAAACCGCTCCCGCACGAAAAATGCTTCTGTTTTTTGAATTGTTTGTATTATAGCACAGCCGCGGCGCATTTGCAAGAGGCGGGGACAGATTTGTCGCAATTTCGCGGGGGCGGACTTCACGGAATATTTACAAAGTTTTTCGGGAAATCCTGTCACAAACGCCGCTCCGCGGACGTATCTCTCCCGGACGCCTCCCTTGCGGGGCGGTGAAGAATGTGATACAATACGGACAGAACGAAAAACCGGGATGGGACCGCCATGCTGCTGATCCTCATGACGCTTGACGATGCGGAGCAAAACCGCGTCCTCGCCCTTTGGCGGGCGAACGGCGGGGCTCTTGTCCGCTATGCCCGGCGGGAGCTCGGTCCCGGCGCGTCGGACGAAGCGGAGGACGTGGTCAGCGACGCGTTCGAGCGGCTGATGATCCACTACGAGCGGTACGGAGGCCGCACGGACGAACAGATGAAGGGACTTCTCATGCGCATGGTGAAAAACCGCGCGGCGGACGCGCACCGGCGGAGACGTCGGATCGGGGAGATGCCCGCCGACCCGGACGGAGAAGCGTGGGAGGAGCGCGTCGCCGATCCCGCGCAGCCGACGCCCGAGGAACGGGTGATCTCCGGAGACCGGGTCGAACGCATGAAGGCGGTGATCCGTTCGCTGTCGCCCGCGCTGCGCGACACGCTCGAAATGCGCCTGCTCGAGGACATGACGATCGGGGAGATCGCCGGGGAATGCGGCGTTTCGGAGGACGCGGTCCGGCAGCGGCTGAGCCGGGCGCGCAGACTGGTGCGGATCCGCTGGGAGGAGGAAGAACATGAATGACACGGACAATTTCGACGGGCTGATGAAAGCCGCCCTCTGCGAGATCGTGCGCGAGGACTGGGACGCCCTGGTGAACGACGGCGGCGGGGAGACGGTCACCGTCAGCCGGGGGATGGGGCGGCGGATCGCGCGCATCCTCGCCGGGGAGAGGCCGAAGAAGCGGCGCGGCGGACTTTGGGGGAAGCTGGCCGTCGCGCTCCTCGCCGCGCTGTCCGTCCTCGCGATGCTGGGGATGGCCATGCGCCCGGTGCGGGAGGCGTTCGTGCATACGGTCGTCACGTGGTACGGCTCGCATTTCGGCGTACGGTACGAGGCAGCGGACGAGGCGCTTCCCGCCGTCATCGAGGAGGTCGTCCTCCCGGCGTGGCTCCCGGACGGATGGTCTCTCGAGACGAATTTCGCGACGGACTATCTCGTGAGCCACACGATCCTCGACGCGAACCGGAACCGGATCACGGTGGACCAGCACATCATCAAGCCGGACGAGGAGATGGACCGCATCGACGGCCGCAGCCCGGACGCTGAGGTCGAAGACTTGCTTTTGAACGGCGTGACCCCGGCGAAGCTTATTCGCTATTCGGACATCGGCGCCGGCGAGCGGCTCGCGCTCATGTGGACGGACGGGTATGCCTTCCTCTTGAAGACGAACGGGCAGCACGCGGACGCCGACACCCTGATCCGCATCGCGGAGAGCATGGAAAGGGAGAGAAAATGAAAAAGGGAATCCGGAAATCCGTGGCCGTTCTGCTGGCCCTTGCGCTGCTCTTGGGCGCGGGATGCCGCAAAAACCGCACCGACCTGCACGGGAGGCTCGACACCTCCCTCGTCAACGCGGCGGGGGAACGCTACGCGCCGATCCCGCTGGCCCTGCCCGACGAGTGGTCGATGGCGGTCGGCGGCGGGGCGTGGCAGGATCCCGAAACGGGCGAGATCCTCGTTCCGGCGTCGGACGGCAACGGAAACTGCGCCGTCTTCCGGTTCGCGGCGGACGGGGCGCTGCTGTCGAAAACCGATTTTCCGGCGGAGGAGGGCTCCTCCCTTCTCGCGTCGGCGATCACACGGGACGGGGAGGAGGTCTGGGCGGCCCTGCTCGTATCGGACGGGATCGGCACGGTCCTGCGGCGGGTGAGGACCGCGGACGGGCAGGTCGTCTTCGAGCGGGCCTTTTCCGAACTGCATGAGCTGCCGCCGGACTTCTTCGTCGAGAGGATGGCGGCGGACGGCGACGGGGACCTCTGGCTCGCCGCAGGGGACACCGCGCTGGTCTATACGTCCTCCCTCGCCTTCCTCGGCGACGTGAAGCCGGGCGGGCGGATCTCGTCCCTCGCCGTCGATCCGGCGGGGCGGATGTGGGCGTCTGCCGAGATCGTCGAAAATCAGGACTGCGGCGCCTTCCGGCTGAACAAAAAGACCGGGGGCTGGGAGGAGTCGATCGGGCTGGACCCGACGAACCGGAATCTCGCCTTCTCGGCCGACGGAGACCTGTACTACGACACGAAGGAGGGCGTGCGCGCGCTTCACTGGGACGACGAAGGCCGGATCACGGTGCGGCCCGTGATGAGCTTTCTCGCGTCGGGGATCGTCTGGGGCGAGGGCGGCAGCCTCGTCAGCGGGGAGGCCGGCGGGGACCGCTCCGAGCTGATGCTCGCGTCGGAGGACGGACTCCTGTTCCGCGCGGTGGAGGGGGAGGGGAGGCGCATCGTCTGCCGTCCGACCCTGTTCCGGCCCGCGGAGGAGGAAGACGGCGACGGCGTCGTCACGGTCCAGATCGCGTTCGCGAAGGACGACGGTCCGAAGCGGGAGAAGATCGTGAAATTCAACGCGGAGCACCCGGACATTCAAATCACCCTGCTCGATTACAGCATCTACGACGAGAGCTACTACGCGGGCGAGCAGAAGCTCCTCTTGGACATGACGACCGGGATCATCTCGCCGGACATCGTCGTCGGGGGGGCGGACTCGCTCGTGATCATGACCCTCGCGCGTCAGAACCGGACCGTCGACCTTCTGCCGTACTTCGAAACCGAGGAGCTGCTCCGGCCCGACAACATCTTCGGCATGGCAAGGCGGTTCTTCGACAACGGCGAGGGCGGGCTCTGGGGCTTCGCCGCGAGCATCCTGCCAGAGACGTGGGTGTCGTCGCGCGAGATCCTCGGGCCGTACGGGAGCGACGAGGGCTGGGGCGTGGAGGAATACCTCGATTTCGCCGAAAGCCTCCCCGCGGGGCAGTATCTCTGCTTCATGTACGGCGCGCGCGGCGTGAATTCGATGTATCTGCCGGGCGTCTTTGAGTCGTTCGTCGACATGGGGACCGGGACGTGCACCTTCGATTCGCCGCTCTTCGCGCGGTATCTGCGCCACCTCGACGCGCTGCCGACGGCGAAGGAAATCAGTGCGAACAGACCCGCATGCCGGGAACAGACCGAGCTGACCCGTGCCGGGTTCTTCGCGCTGTTCGACGCGCCGGGTGGCGGAGCGGAATACATCTTCGGCACGCCCGATTACGTGAACGTCGGCTATCCCTCGGACAACCCGGCGGGGCGGGTCAAGATCTACGCCTCCTCGTATGTGATCCCGAAGACCGCGCCGCACCCGGACGAGGCGTGGGAGGTCCTGCGCGCGTTCTTCCTCGACAAGGAGGCCCGGACCGCGGAGACCTCGCCCCTGAAATCCGATTACGACGAGGCGTGGGAGGCGAGCCGGGACCTGATCCACCTGCACTTCGAGAACGGCGCATGGACACACTGGCCTGCGCCGATGTCCGAATACGACGAGGTGGCGGATCAGATCAAGGCCCTGCAGGATGTGATGAACCCCGGGATCTCCTACACGGTCGAGCCGCCGGACGAGGAACAGCATGAGCGGAAGCGGCGGTGGCTGGAGGAGGCGGGCGGCCGGGCGATCGATTTACTTCCCCCCGAGGTGAACGAACTCATCCGCGAGGAGATCTCGGCCTACCTCGGCGGCGTCGGGACGGCGGAGGAGTGCGCCAAAAAGATCCAGTCCCGCGTCTCGATCTGGCTGGCGGAGAACAAGTGAAGAAGTCCGTATCAAACGAAAAACCGCGGATCCGTGTGGGTCCGCGGTCGTTTTCTGTCCCTTGCTTTCCGATCATTTTTTTGCATGCCTTGCGAAGGACGCCTCGTACATCGTCTCGAGCCGCTCGGTCATGGCCTTCGCCGTGAACCGCTCGCAATAGAGGCGGCGTGCACCGTCGGAGAGCGCGGCGAGGAGGTCCTGATCGCCGATGAGGCGGCTGATTGCGGAGGCCATCGCGGGCGCGTCCTTCTCCGGGACGAGGAGGCCGTTCACCCCGTCCTCGATGAGGGTCGGGTTCCCCCCGTACGTCGTCGCAACGGCGGGGATCCCCGCGCTCATGCCTTCGCACAGCGCGAGCGAGGTGGCCTCGGTCCCCCACGAGCAGTTGAGGTTGAGGTCCATGATCCCGTAGTACGGCGCGACGTCGTCGGCAAAGCCCGCGAAGATCACGTTCCCGGTGATGCCGAGGTCGGCGGCCTGCTTCCGGAGCGCGTCCGCCTGGGTGCCCTCCCCGATGATGAGGAAGACGGTGTTCGGATGCGCGGCGAGGACTGTCTTTGCCGCGTCGAGAAGGTACGAGTGGCCCTTGTAGTCCTCGAGGCGCGCGGCGATCCCGCAGACGAAGTCCTCCCGCCCGATGCCGAGCTCGTTCCGGAGGGCGTCGCATTCCTCCGCGGTGACCTCCCGGAGCGGTTCGACGCCGTTGACGATGACGGTGATCATCTTCTCCGGGACGCCCGTGTCGGTGAGGTTCTTTTTGGCGGCCTCCGCGACGGCGACGATGTCGGTCGAGATCACGCGGTTGAGGAGCCCGTTGAGCTGTTTGCCGGGGAAGGTCGTGAGGCGCTTCGGCGGCGGGAAGACGCTGTGGCGGGTATAGAAGCGGCAGGGGACGTGCTCGAGCCACGAGGCGACGCGGCCGGAGAGGGTGGCGTGGCAGTGCACGACGTCGGGGGAGAGATCCCGGATCATGCGGCGGAGTTCGCGGACCGAGCGGCGGTCCCAGCTCTCATCCACGCCGTATTCCATTTCGAGCACGGGGAATCCGGTCTCCCGCACGGCGGGGATGAGGGCGGAACCCTTCGGGAGGATGACCCAGCCGTCGAAGCGCGCGCGGTCAAAATTCCGGAGAACATGGACGAGGAGGCGTCCCGCGCCGCCGATATTGCTATCGGTGAGGATATTGAGGATTTTCATGCGAAAAAATCTCCTTCTCCGGGCAGTGCCCGGGGACACAAAGAGCGCGCGTCGAAGGTGCGCGCGGAGAAAGGACTCTGTCCTTTCATCCTTCTTGCGCGCTGACGCTTGCGGGGATGGATCGACCAAGTCGATTGTTTTTTTCGCCTGCGCGGCTGGCGGACAAGAGGACCGGCCGCGGCCCTCTTGTCAATCACCCCGGCCAGAGGCGCCGTTCCTCGCCTCTGGCCTCCAGCCCTCAACGTGCGTACCGTGAGAAA
>JAFYBI010000189.1 GCA_017540285.1 Clostridia bacterium
GAACCATTCGAGGTCGGTGCCGGGCTTGCAGAAGAATTCCAGCTCCATCTGCTCGAATTCACGGACGCGGAAGATGAAGTTGCCGGGAGTGATCTCGTTCCGGAAGGACTTGCCGATCTGGCCGATACCGAAGGGCATCTTCTTCCGGGAGGTCCGCTGGACGTTTACGAAATTGGTGAAGATCCCCTGCGCGGTTTCCGGACGGAGGTAGACGGTGTTTTTCGCGTCCTCGGTCACGCCCTGGAAGGTCTTGAACATCAGATTGAACTGACGGATGTCCGTGAAGTTGCGCTTGCCGCAGGTGGGGCACGCGATCTCATGGGCGTCGATGAATTCCTTCATTTCCGCCTGCGAGAAGGCGTCGATGGGCTTCGGAAGCTCGAATCCGTTCGCGGAGCACCAGTCCTCGATCAGCTTGTCGGCGCGGAACCGCTCGTGGCATTCGCGGCAGTCCATCAGCGGATCGGAGAAGCCCGCGAGGTGACCGCTGGCGACCCAGGTCTGGGGATTCATCAGGATGGCGGCGTCCAGACCCACGTTGTAACGGTTTTCCTGAACGAATTTCTTCCACCTGGCCTTCTTGATGTTGTTTTTCAGTTCCACGCCGAGGGGGCCGTAGTCCCAGGTGTTGGCGAGACCGCCGTAGATCTCGCTGCCGGCATACACAAAGCCTCTGTTCTTGCAGAGCGCGACGATTTTATCCATGGTTTTCGCTTCGTTGGACATACGCATGGGATGGTACCTTCCTTTATTTGACTTTGAACTTGACGATGGATGGGGAGATTACTGCGCCTTCGCGGGCGCGCGCCACTGGGCGAAGAGCTCGAGACCGTCGCGCAGCTTGACGTCGAAGACCTCGGCGCGGTTGTCGGCGGCGGGGATATAGGTGCAGGGATAGGTGACGTTGACGGTGGAGAAGGTCGAGACGGCTTTCAGAAGCTCGTAGTTGTTCTCAAAGTCCGTCAGGGTGAATTCCGTGTCGAGGACCGCCTTGTCCGGCTCTCCGAGGGGAAGGACCCAGATCGGATCTTTCTGCTTCTCTTCGGTTTCCTCGGGCTCCTCCTCGCCCCCTTCTTCCCCTTCGGCGGGTTCTGCGGGTGCGGGGGTGTCTTCGCCGACCGGCGTGATGTCAAAGGGCAGATCGGGATCGGGCTCGGCGGGCTCTTCTGCCGAAGGTCCTTCCGCGGGCTCCTCCGGCGTCGTGCCGTCCTCCCCCGCGTCTCCGGGTTCTTCGACGGGCACTTCGGTGACGGGAGGCACGTACCAGCTGTACTGCGACCATCCCGTTTCGGGGGTCAGAAGCTGTTCCATGACGCGGCGCGCCGCCGCTTCGTCGAGGGAGGCGATCGCGGTCAGATAGGCCTTGACGATGCTCAGCGTGTAGGACTGCTTGGCGTCGCGGTCCGCTTCGGTGTGCTCTGCCGCGAGGGAGAGCGTCCAGAGCGCGTCTCCGTCGATCGCGTTTTCGCCGATGCCCATCAGCCACTGGTTCGGCACGCTCTCGGTCCACGGCCATCCGTCCTCGCCGACGCGCTGGACCTTGGTGTCGTACTCGAACGTGATTTCTTTTCCGTCGGAGTAGATGTCGCGCGGGAGGTTGACGGTGACGCTGCCGAGGATCCCGGCGAGCTCGTCGAAGTGATACCCGTCGAGAAGCACCGTGTAGTGGATCTTCAGGCCGGTCATGGCGTTGATATATTCCGAGAGGGACTTCATCCCGTAGACCGTCGTGATCTCGGAGAGGGTGCGGTACCCGCTCGGCGTGTAGACCGTCATTTCGGGGGTGAAGTAGGTGTAGACGAACTGGCGGCGTTCCCGGTCGACGCGCAGGAGCACGATCGAGGTGGCGCGGACCTCGCGGAAATCGACCGAGAGGATGCCGAGGGTGGGAACGGCGCTATCGAGACCGGCGGCAGCCTTCTGAATGGCGTCCGCGTCGGGGGCGTAATCGTTGTAAAGATCGGGACGGTAGTCGGTCGTGACGAGGAGAAGATTGAAGGTCTCGCCGTCCGGGAGAGGTTCCTCCGGCGTGACGACGTCGGGGGGCGTCGTCTCCTCCGTGGCCGTCTCCGTCTCCGCCGCGGTGATCTCGTCGAGGGACCCGTGATCGTCCTCGAGGATGTCGTTGACCGTCCGCGAGACAAACAGAGTCGCGAAATACGCGATGATCCCGAAGATCAGCGCGGAGATCAAAAATGTGACGCCGAAATTTTTGAGCGCGGAAAGCATGAAAATCTTCCTTTCGTATCACATGATACCCTATATTATACAGGAAACGGCGGTGAAAAGCAAGCGTCAAATTGCAGGAAGAAGTAAAGAGAGGGACAATATAGTATGACAGAAATGATAAATTTCCGCCAACCATCGTCAAAAAGCCCGTCAGAGCGCGAGAAGAGCGGCTGCCGACCCTTCGTCGAGGAGGCGTGCTGTCTGCGCGGAAAACCGTGTGTGGTCGATGAGACGGAAGGCCGACGCCGCACAGTCGACGAGAGCCGCCTCCTCCGGATCCTCCGCCGTGCAGCCGACCGTAAGGACGCGGAGCAGGCCGAAGACCGCCGCAAGCCCTTTCCATTCGTCTGGTGCCTTGAGTCCCTCGTAGGGGAACTGCACAAAGAACGCGTGATTCACGAGAAGCTGCTCGAAAAAGACCGCGTGCCCGGGAAACCGATCGGCAAAGAGGCGGCAGTCATCCGCGTACCGTGCCGGGGACGCCTCATAACGGGCGAGGCAGCGGCCGGCTTCCTCCCGGATGCTGTCGCTCCGGTCCGCGAAGAAGCGGAGAAGGCAGCAGAGCGCGGTCAGGCCGTCCGGGATCCCGTTCTGCGGAGGGATCGGCGGCAGTCCGAGCGGTGCGCGCAGGGCGAAGAGGCGTTCGGAGAGCGTCATCGACTGGTCCCGGAGGATCGCAAGGAGGGCATGGCGCGCGTCCCACGATACGGGGAAGCCGCACTTGTTCGACGGGGAGCCGGGGAAGGGCGGCGGGACGAGCGGGAGGCTCTCGCTCGACCACGTCATCGGATCGCGCTCCCGGAGAAGAAGCTCCGCGACGCCCTCGCAGGAGTTCGACAAAGAGCATTCGAGGGAGCCGCAGAAGGTGCGGACGCCGCGGGGATACAGGCGGCAGACGTCGGAGAGCGCGTTCTCGCCGAGCTCCGCGTGGATCGAACAGCGGCCGTCCTCCATGCGCATCGGGCAGTCGCCGAGCCAGTTCGGGGAAAACCGCGCGTATTCCTCTTCCGTCGGATGATCGAGGACCCGGAGACCGACGTCGAGGCGGTCGCGCAGCTCCTGACGGCAGGGAAGACCGAGCAGGGTGAAATAATTCTTCATCGAGACCGTCACCGGCCAGCCTTCGCAGCAGGATCGGCGGCAGGCGCCCATCTTGCAGGAAAAATCCCGGAAATACCGGGGAACGAGGTACTCGTGCATCTCCTTCATGTTCCGCGCTCCGTGTTTGATAAAATCCGTTTCATTATAATCCACTCATCGTTTCATCGCAAGAAGATTTTGTGAATTTTCATCCGCGATTTTCCTTGCATTCCCGCCCGGGATGTGGTAGAATAACATCGGTCCGGCCGGATCGGGGAGAGGAGGCGATGTGCGTGCGCGAGAATTACGGACTTCTGTTTGAAAAGACGCGGGAAGCGGTGCGGATGAGCGGGACGAAGCCGCGTCTCCTGCTCCATGCGTGCTGCGCGCCGTGCTCGTCCCACTGCCTCGAAGAGGTCGCGGAGGACTTCGACGTCACGATGTTCTTCTTCAACCCGAACATCGCGCCGGAGGAGGAATTCCGCTTCCGCGAACGGGAGCTTCGGCGCTTTCTGAAAGAGGCAGGTTACGGGGGGATCTCCCTCGACGTTCCTGCCTATGATCCCGCGCCGTTTTACGAGATCGCCCGGGGCCTCGAACAGGTGCCGGAGGGCGGCGCGCGGTGCTTCAAATGCTACGAGCTTCGTCTGCGGGAGACGGCAAAGGCCGCGCGGGCCGGCGGGTTCGACTGGTTCACGACGACGCTCACGATCAGTCCCTACAAGAACGCCGCGTGGCTCAACGAGATCGGGATCCGCGCCGGAGAGGAGGCCGGGGTGCCCTATCTCTGCTCGGATTTCAAGAAAAAGAACGGCTACCGCCGCTCGATCGAACTCTCGAAGGAATATCACCTGTACCGGCAGGATTACTGCGGGTGCGAATTCAGCCGCGCCGAACGGGACGAAAAACGCCGCCTGTCGGAGAACGCGCAAAATGAACCCGAAAATGCAGAGGAGCGGACGCCGTGACGACGTTCGCCCCTTTTTGTTTCAGCTCCGTTCGGTTTACGGCAGAAGGAACGCCCTTTCTCCCGCGGTCTTTGCCTGCCAGTCGGGGGACTGGGAACGCAGGCGGGCGACGACGTCCCGCACCGCATCGACGGTCTGACGGACGGCGTCTTCGTCGGTGTCCTCCCCGAGCGTGAGGCGCAGGGATCCCACGGCAAGCGCCGGCGGCTGCCCCATCGCGGTGAGGACGTGGCTCGGCTCCAGCGCCCCGGCGGAACAGGCCGCGCCCGAGGACGCCCGGATCCCCCGCTCGTCGAGGAGGAGGATCAGGGGCTCGCCCTCCACGCCCTCGAAGGAGACGTTCACGTTGTTCGGCAGCCGGTTCGCCGGATGACCGTTGAGGACGGATCGCGGAATGGCCAGAAGCCCCGCGATGAGGCGATCCCGCAAAGCGGCGAGACGTTCTGCCTCGTCGTGCATCGCGCGGACCGATTCCTCGAGCGCCGCCGCCATTCCCGCGATCGCGGCGACGTTTTCGGTCCCCGCTCTCCGCTCGCGCTCCTGATTCCCGCCGAGGAGGAGCGGGATGAGCGAGGCGCCGCGCCGGACATAGAGAAATCCGGTTCCGCGCGGTCCGCCGAATTTGTGCGCGGAGGCGGCGAGCGTATCGCATCCGATCTCTGCGGGCAGGGTCGGCAGGTGTCCCGCGGTCTGCACGGCGTCGGTGTGGAAGAGGATCCCGCGCGCGCGGCAGAGCATGCCGATCTCACGGACGGGCTGGATGACTCCGGTCTCGTTGTTCGCCGTCATGACGGAGACGAGGCAGGTGTCCTCCCGGAGCGCGTCCCGCACGGCGTCGGCGGAGATCGCCCCGTCCCGATCCGGGGGAAGGAATGTCACGTCAAAGCCGTTTGCCGCCAGCCGCTCGAGCGGCCTCAGGACGGCATGATGCTCGATCGCGGATGAGACGATGTGACGCCGTCCGGCGCGTCTTCCGGCTTGTGCGGCGGAGAAAAGGGCGGTCGAATCGCTCTCGGTCCCGCCGGAGGTGAAAAGGATCTCCGACGGGCGGCATCCGAGGATCGCGGCGATCCGCTCCCGCGCGTCTTCGAGGACGGCTTTTGCCCGCGCGCCTTCCTCGTGAATGGAGGAGGGATTCCCCCACGCGTGCCGCATGACGTCGTTCATCGCGTCGATCGCGCATGCCCGCGTCGGGGAGGTCGCGGCGTAGTCGAGATAGATCATGCCCGCCTCCTCAGCCGTCGAGCTGGACGAATTCCGCAATGGAGATGCCATCGAGAAAATCGTTGATCATGCCGCCGAGCTTTTCCCACATCGGGAGGGTCGGGCAGGTGGCGGACTGGTCGCAGGGGACCTCCAGGCAGGTCACGGGCGAGAGGGGACCTTCCACGAGGCGCAGGATCTCGCCGACGGAATAGTCTTCGGGGGCCTTGGTCAGCCGGTAGCCGCCGCCCTTGCCGCGCAGGCCTTCGAGCAGTCCGTCCTTCGAGAGGACGGCGACGATGCTCTCGAGGTATTTTTCGGAACAGTTCTGCCGCTCGGCGATCTCCTTCAGGGGGACATAGCGTCCGTCGCTGCGGGCGGCGAGATCGATCATCATTTTCAGGGCGTACCGCCCGCGCGTCGAGATCATCATGGGGCTCACGCCTCCTTCGATTGGATTTCGGATTTGCTCTATCATACCACATCCGCGCGTTTTTTTCAAGTCCCGCCGTGAAATCCGCTCTTGCAAAACCGCCCGCGATCCTGTATAATTATAATAAAGAAAAACACGACAAAAAAAGAGACAGCGGATCGGGAGGGAAAAACCATGAGAACGATCATCCTCGGAACGGACTGGTGGACGGACTGCGACGACATTGCGGCGGTGCGGATCGCCTGCCGCGCGCATCGGAAAGGATTCTGGAACTTCGCCGGCGCGGTGATCGACGCGTGCATGCCGTATTCCGCCGCGTCGCTCAATGCCTTCCTGACGGCGGAGGGATGCGGAGAGATCCCCGTCGCGCTCGATCGGGCCGGAACGGATTTCACGGGGCATCTCTCGGCGTATCAGAAGAATCTCGCCGAGCGCTGGCCCCACCGCATCGCCTCGAACGACGGTGCCGAAGAGCCCCTTCCGATGCTGAAACGGCTTCTCGGAGAAGCGGAGGACGGCACGGTCGAGCTCATCGAGATCGGATTCCCGCAGGTCTGGGCCGCGCTGATCCGCGATCCGGAGGGGATGGCGCTTGTGGAGCGCAGGGTGCGGAAGATGTGGATGATGGCGGGGCGTTTCGACGAAGGCGGCGTCGGCGTCGAGCACAACATCGCGAACAACGCCCGCTCCCGGGAAGCCGCGGCCTATCTCTTCGCGCATTTTCCGAAGCCGATCACGTTCCTCGGCTGGGAGATCGGTCACGACGTGATCTCGGGCGGCGATCCCGAAAACGGCGATGATCCGCTGGTGCAGGCGTTCCGCGACCACGGCTCCCCGCGCGGGCGGTCCTCGTGGGATCCGATGACGATCCTGCTCGCGCTCGCCGACGATCCGGAGAGGGCCGGCTATTCTCTCCGCCGCGGCCGCGTCTCCGTCGATCCGGCGACCGGAGAGAACCGCATGACACCCGATCCGGACGGCCCGCATGCGTATGTCGTGCGGGAGCATCCCGCAGCATGGTACGAAGCCGAGCTTATGCGATGGCTGCGCTGAGCCGCATCGGCAAAGGAGGCTGACATGAAACCGGAAACGAAAAAACGCCCGCCGATCCTGCGGGTACTCAAAGGGATCCTTCTGTTCCTGCTCATCGCGGTCCTGCTCGCCGCGGCGGCGGTTTTCGTCCTCCCGCTCTGCGAGGGCGTGAGCCGTGCGCCGGTCGAAGGCTCGGCGGACTGGATGGCCGCGCTCGACGACAGCACGCCCCTGAACCTCGTCACGCTCCCCGGCACGCACAACGCAGGGGCCGCGAATGCTCAGCTTGCCTTTTTCTCGAAGTGCCAGTCCCTCGGGATCCGCGCTCAGCTCGAAGCGGGGTATAGGTACCTCGACATCCGGCTCGGGAAGGACGAAGCCGACGGCGAGCTGATCCTCAAGCACGGCTTCACGAACTGCAAGCCCTCCGCGCTCTCCTCCCGCGCCCTCACGCTGGCCGAAGCCGCGGCGGATTGCTGCGCCTTTCTCGACGCGCATCCGACGGAAGCCGTCCTCTTCTGCGTGAAGCATGAGCACGGGGATTTCCCGATCTCCGAAATGCAGACGCTCCTCGCCGCGGAATGCGCAAAGGCTCCGGAGAGGTGGTTCCTCTCGGACACGCTTCCGACCGTCGGTGAGGCGCGGGGAAAGATCGTCCTCCTCCGACGGTACGGAGACGACGCCGGTCTCGGGGAAGCGGCGGGCATCCCGTTCGCGTGGACCGATCAGGGCGGTCTCGCGGATCCGGTCGAAGACGCCGAGGCGAACATGCCGGGCGAGCTTCTCCTCTGGGTGCAGGACCGCTACGAATACGACGCCGAAGACAAGTGGGATTCCTTCCTTGCCGGGCTCTCGATCGGCATCGGAGACGGGGAAGCGGCGGTGCATTTTCTGAGCACGAAGGGCTCCCTCGCCTACGGACATCCCTTCTGGTTTGCGCGCACGCTCAACCGGCGTCTGCTCCGATACGGCCTTCCGGTCGGCGAGCCGCTCGGGTGGATCATCGTCGATTTCGGCTCGGCGAAGCTCGCGGAACATGTCTGGCGCTGCAATTTCTCCTGACGCGGCGCGAAAGGATTGACAAGCGGTCCCCCATCGTGTATAATGAAGAAAATCCGGCAAACGGCATATCGACGGAGGCATCAGACAACGATGAACGAAAACGGCGGCATGGAGAAAGCATGCGAAGAATTCCGGGTCCTGTACGACCAGTTCGTGAACAGCTGCGACGCGGCGGAGTTGGCGGGGAAGTGGGACAAGGAAGAATACGGCGAGATGGAGGGGTACTTCTTCAACACGCTGATGGGGATCCTCATGAACGTCATCAACGCGGACGGCAACATCGGCGCGCGGGAGGCGGAGGTCCTCAACGACTGCTTCGGCTTCTCCTACACGGTTGACGAGCTGATTGAGCTTTACGGTTACTGCGGCAAGGATCTCGAAGCGAACTACGCGGAGAACGCGAAGATCGCGATGGTGCTTCTCAACGGGATCAACGAAGGACTGGCGGACCGGTTCCGCGAGCTCGTCCTCGCGATCTGCAATCTCGTCGCCGAGAGCGAAGACGGCGTGCTCGAATCGGAGGAGACTCTCATCGCCACGCTGAAGGACGCGGTCCTGAAATAATGAAAAACGGCCCTTCCGGGCTGTTTTCCTGTGTTTATCCGGCGGCTTCCTCTTCGAGGCGGGCGAGCAGGGGGATGAGTTCCTTGGGCGCGGCGATCCGGTACGTCGGGACCTCGTCGGGCGAGGATGCCTCGAAGGACCGGCGCTTCGACCACGTCAAAAGGACTGAGCGGATCCCGAACCGGTTCGCCCCGGCGATATCCCGCGCGACGTTGTTCCCGATCATGAGGATGCGCGCCTTGTCCGCCTCGGTCAGTCCGAGGGAGGCCATCGCTTCCCCGAACATGCGCTGCGACGGTTTTTCCTCCCCGACGGCTTCCGAGATGACCCGCGCCGCAAAGATACGGTCGAGTCCGTTTTCCCGCATGGTGTTCGCAAAGGACTGCACGGTCCCGTCCGCGACCATGACGATCCGGTATCCCGTTTCATAAAGACGGAGGGCCGTCTCCCGCGCGCCGGGGATGCAGTCGGCGTGGATGACGGTGCCGCTTTCGTCCCGGATCTCGGTGCCCTCATCGATGATCGTGTCACCGATGTCGGTGAAGAGGATGAGCCGAGGCGTTTTCTGGTGCTCCATGATGTGCTCCCTGCCACGTGAACTTTTTGTCACAGTATAGCGGATTTCCCCGGCATACGCAAGGGAAGGGCATGAATTTTCTGTAAAACCTTTCCCATCCGCTTTGAAATCACCTTGGGCACGGATGATACGGCCGCTTCGGCGGGTGCGGAAAACGGCAAAATACAATTTTCGCTAAAAATTTGAAAATTACAATTGATTTTTTCTTCGAAATGTGCTATGATAGAGCCAGAGTGGAAATCCGTCCGCCAAACGGATGAAAACCATCCGAAATCAATAGCATTTTTACTGAAAAGGAGAACCATATCATGATCAAACTTCCTGCAAGCGAACTCGAAATCATGCAGGCCATCTGGCTGCTCGACGAAGAAGGGGAGAAGTTCATCACGGCAAGCCTCGCGATGAAGCGCTGCCCCGAGCTCCAGCGTCTGAAGCTCACGACGGTCCTCACCCTCATCAACAGACTGCAGGTCAAGGGATTCGTCAAGGTCCAGAAGATCGGCCACTCCAACGGCTATATCCCGACCATCAGCAGCGCGGATTACAGAAAGTTCGCGTACGGCGATTTCCTGGAAAAGGTTTACCTCAGCGACAAGATGGACCTCGTCAACGCGCTTCTGACCACCGAGGACTTCACGAAGGAAGAGCTCGATGAGATCAAGGCCCTCGTCAAGAAAGCCGAAAAGGGCGAGAAGTAATTCTCCGATACCGAAAGAGAACGGATGCGCGCGCGTCCGTTCTTTTGCTTTTGCCTGTCCGCCATAAGAGGCCGCGACCTGTCGGAAGGTCCGGCCTCTTTGTGCGGCGGAAAGGTTTTATCCCAGCATATCCGCGATCGCCCGGAACTCCTCCGAATCGCGGTAGGGGTCGAATGCCGCGCGGGGGAGATCCCGTTCCTTCATGCGCTGACGCGCGCTGCCGCTCACACCGGTCTCGTACTTCGTCCGGCTTTCTGTCCGCTCTCCCTCGAAGGGGAACACCATCGTTTCGTCGTCGTGCCACCGGTCGAATGCGGCGGTTTCCTCGGCGGCTTTGCGGAGAGATGCGAACATTTCCTCCGTTTTCCCGAGTCCGGCACAGACTTCGGCGCGCTTTACGGCGAATTGATACTCGCTGTAGTGTTCGCTCCCGATCCGGCGCTTTCCGCCGTGCCGGAGGTCTTCGATTTGCTCCATCGCGTCCAGAAACGCCGGCTGTTCCTCGACGGGCCTTCGGTCGCAGCACTGCCAGAGCCCGCTGTACACCAAATCGAATCCGGTGGTGAGGTACCAGAGCTCATTTTCCCGGATTTTCTCCTCGTCTTCCAGCGCCCAGCCGATGTTCAGTTCGCGGCAGTGCTCGAAGAGCGGGAGCGTCTCGTAGATCTCACGCCCCTCGGCTTTTCTGCCCATCTCACAGTGATTGAACGCCAGAATCCGTTTCGCCTCGTTGCGGATATCCTCATCGGGACAGGACTTCACGATCCGTTCGCCGAGGGAGACGATTTCCGGATCGTTGCGGTGCGAGGCTTCTTCCCAATCGGGGTTGCTGCCGTCGCTGTCCCCTTCGATGAACAGGGCGTACATCAGCTTGACGAGCATCGCGTAGTTGTTCGGAAATTCCGCGACGCCCTCCCGCGCGATCCGGATGCATTCGTCGATCCTTCCGTAGCCGATGGCTTCCCGGAATTCGTCGAGATAGGCCATCACTTTCTTTTCCTCCGTCATCCGATCCACGCCCATGAGCGCGTCGACAGTCACGGAAAAGAGGTCCGCGATCTCGGGCAGCAGCTCCATGTCCGGGTATGTCGTGCCGTTTTCCCAGCGGCTGACGGACTGAAAGCTCACGCCGAGACGGTCTGCCAGCTCGTCCTGCGTCATATCGAGACGGCGGCGGTGTTTGCGGATGTTTTCTCCAAGATTCAGTTTCATGTCATGCTCCTTGTGTCCGCGCGGTTTGTTTGGTTTGGAATTCCCGGGTGACTACATGATACCGGATCCGCCGCGTAATTGCAAGCGCGTGTTTCGTGAGATTTTTTCGCGTTTTCCGAGAATCGCGGATCAAAACCGGTTCCCCGAAAACGTTCGGTGGGATGTGCTGTCATTTCTCCGCCACATGCCACTCCCCGGCGGCGGCTGTCAGACGGGCTTCGATCTCCCGGAATCCGGGCGTTTCGCGGAGGGAGTCGAAGGCCGGCTTCTTCATCCGGTCGAGCACGTCGGATGCGGAATTCTGTTCCGACCACAATCCAACGTCCCCGCCTCCCGTCGCGCCGCGGAACAGGAGGGACGTATGATGATAGGAACCCCGCTCGCTTTCCGTGTATTCGATGAAGCGCAGCGCATGGGCGGCAGCTTTTCCGAGGCAGTCGAGCGCGTTTTCCGTTTCTCCCTTCCGCGCGTGCCATGTCGCGAGATCGAGGTATTCCTCTTCGAGACTGCCGTGATGGAACGCGTAGTCCCCGTCCTCGAAGAACAGCTCAAAGAGGGCGACGCACTTTTTGGCGACCTGCGCCCGCTCGTCGTCGCTGTATGACGCCTCCGTTTCATCATCCCCGTACACGATGCCGTAGTGCATGGCCTCGTACAGCAGATTCAAAAGCTGAAAGCGCAGGCTTTGGGCTTGTTTCTGATAGTTCTCCCCCTTCGCTATGTGCGTGAGAAAGACGTCCGAGGTCGTCCAGAGACCGGGCATCTGACGGGCCAGTTCCTCGGCGCGGCGGTGATTGCCCTTTTCCTGATAGGCGTAGATCAGCGTCTGCATCGCTGAGATGCGGTATCTTGCCTCGGTGCACTCCGCGAGAAGCCGCTCTCCGATGGCGATCTTTCTGTCAAGATCTTTTGTTGTTCCCATCAGCCAGTCGGCGATCTCGCTGCTTTCCGGGTAACGAAGATACGCCTCTTCCAGAATGGGGAGCATTTCCCGGCGGCGTCCGTTCCGGCCGAGATCGTCCACCCGTTTCATGATCGCTTCGATCTCCTTTGCGCGCTTTTCCGTGTTTACGCAGAGCAGCCAGTCCGCAGAGATGCCGAGTACGCCGCAGAGTTCGGGGACGAGGGAGAGATCGGGGGAGGTCCGTCCGCTCTCCCATTGGCTGATGGCGGATTCCGTAACATTCAGGCGCTCCGCGAGGATGGCCTGTGTCATATCCTTCCGACGTCTGGCGTCGCGGATGTTCTTTCCGATGGTTTCGGGATTCATGTTGTTTCTCCTGTGTGAATGGATTCCAAAAGCGCTTTTGTTGAACCCATTGTAGCACATTCGGGACCGCCGCGCAAGGGAGAGCTTCTAATCCCGGGTTTAGCGGGACTGAAGAGGAGCTGTGAAGGTCTCCTGTAATGAAGCGGGGGGCGTCAGCGTCCGGGCGTTCACCTTTCTCCGTTGCCTTGGGATACGATCCCCGTTTTCTGACAGGTTTTGCGCGGCAACTTGATCCTGCCGGAAAAACGGAGACCGGGCAACACTTTTTGCGCTGCCCGGTTCGTTTTTTCATCGCTCACTCCGCTTCGTTTGGAATCGAAAAACGCGGTGGTATTCCACGCAGCACAGGAAGATCGAAACCGTCCCGAGGGCCGCGAGGACCGTGCCGCTTACGGAATCCGCGACGAGGCCGATCGCGGCGGTCGAGAGCACCGTGCCTAGGGTCGTCAGGGCCATGCGCCACGTGTGGTACGCGCTGATGACGTCCTCCTCCACCCGCTGATAGACGGCGTCCGGGATCGCGTAGCAGACGAGGTTGTA
>JAFYBI010000190.1 GCA_017540285.1 Clostridia bacterium
GTACGGGGGAGTGACTTTTTGCAAAAAGTCACTCCCCCGCTTTTTCACCTTATTCTCCCCTCCCCCGCCATCCGCGCGAGGGTCATGAGCTTCGGGGCGGCCCACTCGAAGAAGGCGCGGTAGCTCTCGCAGAACTTGTTGAGCCGCAGGCCGTCCTCGCCGGCGGGTTCCCGGTAGCGCGCGCATCCGCCGTAACACAGCCGGAACCAGCGGCACGCGCGGCACTTCTCGTCGATCTTGTGCGAGCGCGCGCGGAACCGCTTGGCCGTGTCCGATTCGAGGAGCTCCCAGATACCGGTCTCCCGCACGTTTCCCAGCTTCCATTCGTCGAGGACGAAGAAATCGCACGGATACGCGCCGCCGTCCGCCTCGATCACGAGGTTCGCCGGGCAGACGCCGTTCATCCCGCAGCACTCGGCCTGCCGCCCCGCCGCGAGCATCACGAAATTGTCGAACTCCCGCACGCTCATGTACTTTCCGGCCAGGATGTCGTCATAATAATAGCCGAACGCCGTTTTGAGGAAGTTCAGATACCGCGCCGGCGTCAGCGACCAGACGGAGGGCTCTTCGGCATCCCCGAAGCCGTCGACGTGCCGGATGAACTGGACGTACCTGTATCCCCGGCTCCGGAGGAAATTGTAGACGGTGGCGATCTCCTTCGCCGTTCGGTTCGTCACGACGGTGAGGATGTTGTATTCGATCCCCGCGTCCCGGAGCCGCGCGATGTTCTTCGTGACCCGGCGGAAGGTCCCCTCGCCGGAGGCGTCGACGCGCGCGGCGTCATGGATCGCGCCGGTCCCGTCGAGGGAGACGCCGACGAGGAAGCGGTGCTCTTTGAGGATCGCGAGCAGCTCGTCCGACAGGTCATAGCCGTTGGTCTGCATCGCGTAGCGCACGGGGATGCGTTTCTCGTTGAACCGCTCGGCCGCCGAGAGGAAATGCCGGTAGTAGTCCGCGCCCGCGAGCGTCGGTTCCCCGCCCTGAAACGCGAAGGCCGCGCTCCCGGAGGCAAATTCGAACGCCCGCCGGAGCAGCGCGTCCGTCGTCTCCTCGTTCATGATGCCGTAGGAGGCGATCTGCCGGTGCTCCGTCACGTCGGCATAGAAGCAGTAGCGGCAGCGCATGTTGCAGAGGCCGGAGGCGGGTTTGATGAGGACGGACAGCGGCGGCATGGGGGCTCCTTTCGAAAACGGGGCTGCCGCACCGGTTCCTGAAACGGAGTAGTTCGACAGTCCCTTGTTTATTCTGTATAAGTGTCGTGCGACGACGCTTTCATGCATGGTTCTCGCCGCATATCATGTGTCATTGCGAGGAACAGGTCCCGAGACCTGTGACGTGGCAATCCGCGTCCCCTGCACGAGGCAAGAAGCCATGGAGAATGGCTGTTCGTTTCGTGATGGGGTACGGATTCCCACGTCACGGACCTTACGGTCCGCTCCTCGGAATGACACGTCTCATGCAGTTTTCCGCCCGTAAGTTTCTGCAATCGTTTACACACAAGCGGCAGCTCCTGTGATTTAATTCGCCCGTCTGTAATAATCGATCGCGTCGATCCGGACGACCCCGTCCGCGCCGCCGATCAGCGTGAACAACAGCTTCTTCGAGCCGTCCGACGGGATGTCGTTGCGGAACGAGCCGTCGTTCTTCATGATCCGGTATTCCACGTTGAACATCCAGACCGTCGAGCCGTCGTTGTTCACGGTCTCGGACAGCTCTTCGACGTGCATGTCGTAGATTCGCTGCGGCGCGAACCGTTCGTAGGGCTTGTTGTCACGGTAATACCGTTCCGTGAAGAAGCTGTTGTACGTCTCGGCGTCCCCAGTGATGACGGCGGAAAAGTACCGCGCGAAGAACCGGACGGCCGCGTTGTAGTCGATCCACGCGCTCTCGTCGAGCTCTCCGCCGATCGCCAGATTGCCCTTTTTGTACCAGAGCTGCCGGTCCATCTGCATGTAGTCCTCATCCGTCGTCGGGTCGAGGTCGTAGTCGGATTCGTAGAAGAGATAGCTGATGTTGCGGTCGGAGTACATCGTTGTCACGCCGGAGTTCTTTTTTCCGCCGGCAAACAGATTCGGAAAAGTGGTCAGCACCCAGCTCACGGTCGCGAGCAGCGTCACGGCGCAGAGCACGACGATGAGCCTCTTTTTCTTCTTTTTCTTCGCCGCATCCGGCGTTTTTTCCGTCATGACGTCATGCTCCTCAGCCGATGAAGCGCTTCAGGTTCTGGAGACCGAGCTGGATGCCCTTGAGGTTGTCCTCCATGCCCTCGAACTCCACGGTGACGAAGCCGTCGTAGCCGTTTCTCTTCAGGGTCTGGATGCTCTGATAGATCTTCGCCTCGCCGTGGCCGATGATCGCGCCGCGGAGGTAGTTGCCCGCTCTCGTCTGGAACCAGCCCGCGCCGGGGTTGACGTCCATGCCGGATTTCCAGTGGAAGTCCTTCGCGTGCACGTGGAAGGCGTAGGGCGCCATGATGGAGACGGAGAGGGACGGATCCTCGTCCGCGCACATGAAGTTGCCGAGGTCGACGAGCGCGCCGAAGTTGTCGTGCGCCACGGTGTTGATGAGCTTGTCCACGCGGGCGGCGTCCTGGGAGAAGTAGCCGTGGTTCTCGGTCATCGTTTTGACGCCCTTCTGCTCCGCGTACTTCGTGACCTCGCGGATGCCGTCGGCGACGATCGCAATGGCGTTGTCATAGCCGCGGGAGTGCTTGCGGGACGATCCGAAGCCGCCGGTCACGTCGTGACGGAGGAGCTTCGCACCGGCTTCCGCCGCGAAATCGACGAGCTTGCAGACGCGGGCGATCTCGTCCTTCATTCTGTCGGGATCGGTCTGCAGAAAGTTCGCGCCGACCGCAAAGGTTGCGACCTCGATGCCCTGCTCCGCCGCGCGCTCCTTGATCTTCTTCGCCGCGTCGGGCTCGCCCATGTAGCCGCCGTCGACGTATTCGATGCCGTCGAAGCCGAATTCCTTCGCCTTGTCGATGATGCCGAGGTAGCCGAGCCTGTCGGGCGCGAAATAGCCGCCGAAGCTGTAAGAAGTGACGCTTGTTTTCATGATAAAGTCTCCTTGTCGGGATTTTCAGCCGAAGCTGGTTTGTTCCCCTCTATTATAGCGGAAAGCCGCGCGGTTTTCAAGCCTTGTTGATACTTGTTTATAGATTATTTTTATTTTTGTTTCCGAAATATCTTGACACGGGGGGCGCAAAGGCTTATAATAAGGTACCAAGATGTCTATTTTACGCGATTTTTCATCAATTTCCGGAAGGAGTGCATGCCGCCATGTTTGAAACCGTAAAAAACCTGCTCGTCACCGAGCTGTCCGTCAATGAGGACGATATTACCGAAGAAGCCGAGCTTGTGAGCGACCTCGGGATCAACTCTCTCGAGCTCGCGGACCTCGTTCTGATCTGCGAAGAGAAATTCGGCATCGAGATCGCCGACGACGACGTCACGACGTTTCTGACCGTAGGTGACGTGGTGGATTACCTCGAAAAGGCGACGGACGCGATGTCCGAGGCGGAAGAGGA
>JAFYBI010000191.1 GCA_017540285.1 Clostridia bacterium
CCAGTGATGCCACGAAAAAAGACCCCGCAAGCGGGGATCTTTCTTCATGGAAACATTGGGACTCGAACCCCGTCGGCGCATGCGCCTCCCGGAGTTTCCGACCTTCGTTCATCCGTGCCGTTCGGATCCCGCGCGAGAAACTCCTTCTTGTTTTCTCGCCCAATGACGCCACGAAAAAAGGCCCCTGACAAGCAGGGACCTGTACACGGGGACTCGAACCCCCGCGCAGCAAGCTGCGCACGGAGTTTCCGACCTTCGTTCATCCGTGCCGTTCGGATTCCGCGCGAGAAACTCCACTTGCTTCCTCGCCCAGTGATGCCACGAAAAAAGGCCCTGACAAGCAGGGACCTTTTTTCATGGAAACATTGGGACTCGAACCCAAGACCTCTCGGATGTGAACCGAACGCTCTAACCGGCTGAGCTATGCTTCCGTGCGAAGGGTATTATAACACATCTTCCCCCGTTTGTCCAGTCCTTTTTTCAAACTTTTCGAAGTTTTCGGCGTTTTCGGATCGCTGCGGGGCTCTCGGGAGTTTCGGGGGATTCGGAAAAACCCCGCCCGGACGGAAAAGCGGGAAGAGCTCGATGCCCTTCCCGCGCGGATCCCGTTTTGCGATTTCTTATTTCAGCGCGATCGCCGCTTTCGCCTTTTCCGCGATGGCCGCCGCGTCGAGATGATAGTAGGAGAGCAGCTCCTTCGCCGGGCCGGAGCGTCCGAATTCGTCCTGGATGCCCACCCGGAGGACCGGCGTCGGCTTCTTCTCCGCGAGGCATTCGCACACCGCGCCGCCGAGACCGCCGATGACCGTGTGCTCTTCGCAGGTCACCACCGCGCCGCACTTCGCCGCTTCCGCGATCACCAGCGCTTCGTCGAGCGGCTTGATCGTGGAGATGTTCACCACGGACGCCGAAATGCCGTCTGCCGCGAGGAGCTCACGCGCCGCGAGCGCCTGCTCGACCTCGATGCCGGTCGCGATGAGGGCGACGTCCGAGCCGTCCGCCATCTTCACACCCTTGCCGATCTCGAACTTGTAATCGTCTCCGAAGAGGACCGGGACCGCCATTCTGCCGAAGCGGAGATACACCGGGCCCTGGAATTCGATCGCCGCCTTGACCGCGAGACGGGCCTCGACCGCGTCCGCCGGGTTCAGAATCGTCATGCCGGGGATCGTGCGCATCAGGGCGATGTCCTCGCAGCACTGGTGCGTCGCGCCGTCCTCGCCGACGGTGATGCCCGCGTGGGTCGCGCCGATCTTCACGTTGTTGTGCGGATAGCCGATGGAGTTGCGGATCTGCTCGAAGCTGCGCCCCGCCGCGAACATGGCGAACGTGGACGCGAACGGGATCTTCCCGCACAGGGACATGCCCGTCGCCACACAGATCATGTTGTTCTCCGCGATGCCGCAGTCGAAGTGGCGCTCCGGGAACGCCTTCTTGAAGGTTGCCGTTTTGGTGGCCGCCGCGAGGTCCGCGTCCAGCACCACCAGATTCTCATAGATTGCGCCGAATTCCGCGAGGGCCTTGCCGTACGCCTCGCGCGTTGCGATCTTGTCTGCCATTGTATTCAAATCCTTTCGTTGATTCCTTGTTTTCAGTGTCCCAATACCGTCTGACGGAACGGGCTCGAGCGGGCTTCGAGGTCCGGGAACCGGTGCTCGAGCGCGGACACGGAGATCTCGATGTCCTCCGCCGCCTCCCGCGCGCTGTTCGTCCCGACCGTCACCATGTCGCACGGCCGGATCGCGTTCCAGGAGAAGGTCAGTCCCACGTAAGGCGTGGTCCGCCCCGCCGCCATCGGCTTGATGGTCATGACGGGGTGCTTCGCCTGATGGATGATCCGCGCGACGCCCTCGACCTCGATCTGCATGAGGAAGCCCATGCAGTTGAAGATCTGGATGTAGGTTTCGACGTCGTATTCGTTCCGGTCCGCGTACTGCACCACCTCGGGCATGTGCGCGGAAAGGCCCGGGCGCATCCCCGCCTCCCGGATCATCGCGAGATAGTCGGGCAGCCGCGGGATCGCCCCGAGGTTCTTGTTGACCATCTGCTCCACGCTCGTGTGGTGGATGAGGCAGAAATCGGAGCCGATCTCGGCGCTGTGCCGGATGGTCTTCTCCGCTTCCCTGCGCGCCTCGGCGCTGTCGTCGACGTTCATCGCCGGGGTATCGATGCGGATGATCTTCTGCCCGGCACGCTGCTCCGCCCAGTCGATGGCGGCTGCCGCGATCGGCGTCGTGCTGATGGGCGCCATGACCGCGTCCACGCCCGCGGCGAGGAAGGTCTCGAACACGGGCCAGAAATCCTCCGGACGGGCGAACTTTTCCCGGATCGCGGCGTCCGCGGCGGCGCCTGTGTGGCTCCAGCCGAGCAGCCAGTTGGTCCCGATCAGCATCCGGGGCAGGCTCATCCCGCCGACTTCCGTTCTCGGAAATGCTTGCATGCGCGCCTCCTGTCAGACGGGCTGCCGCCCTTTATCTCTCGCCGAGGTCCTTCATGGCCTGTTCGTACTGTTCCGCGTTCGGCGCCGCGCCGTGCCACGAGACGCTGTTCTCCATATAGGAGACGCCCTTGCCCTTGACGGAGTGGGAGATGATGACGGTGGGCTTGTCGGTGCAGGCTCTCGCCGCCTTGTACGCCGCTTCGATCGAGTCGAAGTCATGCGCGTCGCATTCGACGACGTTCCACTTGAACGCGCGGAACTTCTCCGGATACGGGGCGGGGTCGTTGACGTCCGCGATGGGGCCGTCGATCTGCAGGCCGTTGTAGTCGATGAGCCAGCAGAGGTTCGAGAGCTTTCTGTTGCCCGCGAACATCGCCGCTTCCCAGACCTGGCCCTCTTCGGTCTCGCCGTCGCCGAGGATGGCGTAGATGCGGACGGAGGTGCCGTCGATCTTGTTGGCGAGCGCCATGCCGCACGACGTGGACGCGCCCTGTCCGAGCGAGCCGGAGGTCATGTCGACGCCGGGCGTGTGCTTCATGTCCGGGTGGCCCTGGAGATACGAGGAGGTCTTGCGGAAGGTCTTCAGGTCTTCCACGGGGAAATAGCCTCTCTGCGCGAGGGCGGAATAGAGGCCGGGGGCGCAGTGGCCCTTCGAGAGGACCATGCGGTCGCGGCCCGTCCAGTCGGGGTTCTTCGGGTCGATGTTGAGTTCTTCGAAATAGAGATACGCGAGCACGTCCGCGATGGAAAGGGATCCGCCGGGATGGCCGCTGTTTGCCGAATAAACCGCGTCGATGATGCCCACGCGGATTTTACGGGCGATTTCTGCGAGTTCGGTTTTTCTCTGGGTGTCCATGTTGTTCCTTGCCTTTCTCAGTGTCGGGCGCCGTTGCCCGGAGTTGGTTCTATTGTAACCCATTTCCGCGGGAATGTCAACCGCACGGGGAAAATTTTTGTTTTTTTCCGGCAAAGCCCTTGACAAAGCGGGGGGATTCCGCTATAATGATGAGGCATGATGTGATGACAAAGCCGCGTCTGCCGCCGGTTTTCCGGTGAAAAACTTGGTACGGAGAAGTACTCAAGAGGCCGAAGAGGCGCCCCTGCTAAGGGTGTAGGTCGGGATGACCGGCGCGAGAGTTCAAATCTCTCCTTCTCCGGGACAGAAAGCCCCCTCGGGACCGCAAGGTTTCGGAGGGGGTTTGTTCATCTTTCCCCCGAAAGGAGCCGCCATGCCCTCTCCGCTTTACGAAAGAATCTACGCGATCGTGCGGAAAATCCCCGCCGGACGGGTCGCGACGTACGGGCAGATCGCGTTCCTCGCCGGTCTTCCCCGCGGCGCGCGCACGGTCGGCTTCGCGATGGCGGCCTGCCGCGACGGGACCGTCCCCTGTCACCGCGTCGTCAACCGTCTGGGCGGGACCTGCGCCGCGTTCGACGCCTGGGGACCGGATTTCCAGCGCGCGCTGCTCGAAGAAGAAGGCGTCCGCTTCGCTGAGGCGGGACGCGCCGATCTCGCCGCCTCCGGGTGGGGCGGGACATGAACGGAAGGAGAAGACCATGGTTTTCGACAACAACGACCGCCGGATCGCGTACTGGGAGCTGATGCTCGCCCGCTCCCTCGATCCGCTCGATCTGCCCCCGTATCCCCTGCCCGCGGGATACCGCTTCGTGCGGTACAGGCCCGGCGACCGGGACGCGTGGATCGGCATCGAAAAGAGCGCGAAGGAATTCCGCAGCGATGAAGAAGGCCTGGCGGCATGGGGACGGTATTACCGGGACCGCGAGGACGAGCTGCCCGGCCGGATGCTCTTCCTCGAGAACGGTGAGGGAGAAAAGGTCGCGACCGCCACGGCGATGTACGACGTCTTCGGGCGGGACACCTCCGGCGCGGCCTGGCTGCACTGGGTCTCCGTCCGCCGCGATCATCAGGGCCGGGGACTCGCGAAGCCCCTTGTCGCCGAGGCGTTCCGCGTCATGCGCGCGCTCGGTTACACCCGCGTGATCGTTCCCACGCAGACCTATACCTGGCTCGCCGTGAAGGTCTACCTCGACCTCGGATGCCGTCCGATCCCGGAGAACGCCGTACACAGCGAAACGGGCTGGCGGATCGTGCGGGCGCTGACGAACCACCCCGCCCTTGCCGCCTTTCCGCCCGCCGGCATGGACGAAATCCTCGCTCCGGAGGCGGATTCAGCGGACTGATGCGCGCGAAATCCGGTTTTTCCTGCTTTTTTCCTTGACAAATCGGCGGAAAACGGGTACAATAGAGTCAAATCCACCAAGGAGGCCTTCCACATGGCAGCAAAGAAAAAACTCGGCGACCTCATCAAGGAGGCGCGCACGAACGCGGGCATGACACAGACCGCGCTTGCCGCGAAGATCAAGGGCGTCACCGCGAATGACATCAGCAAAGCGGAACGCGGCGAAAAGGAACTGACCAAGGATCAGCTCAAGACCATCGCGAAGATCACCGGCGTGACCCAGAAATCCCTCCTCGACGCGGCATCCGGCACGAGCACGACCGCCTCGGCAGCGAAGAAAAAGACCTCGACCGCCTCGAGCGCCAAGAAGAAGACGTCCTCGGCCAAGACCCCGGCCGCAGCCACTTCCTCGATGAAGCTCACGGCGACGGAGAAGAAGCTCGTCGAAGCCTACCGCGCGGCGGACACCAAGACCCGCAAGAACGCCCTGAACATCCTCAAAGGCACGGACAAGAGCACCGCGTCGATCGTCGAATCCTTCCTCACCGGGATCCTCACGAAGGAGATCTCCGAAGAAGAGGTCGAAGACGAGCCCGTGATCTACACCGTCGAGAAGGACGAAGAAGAAGGGGAATGAGCCCCTGCCCTGCGATCAAAAGCTGCCGTTTCCGCGGCGGCTTTTTTCGTCTCCGGAAAACAAAAAGGGCCCCGCTGCCTCGCCCGCACAGAGCTGAACTTGAATTCTCGCCTGCGGGCTCGGTCAGGGTTGGCTCTGACAGTCCACCGGACTGTCATTCACTCCCAACCCGTTCAAGTCCTGCGCTCGTGCGGCAAAAAACAAACATGCGGGCAACAGGACTTGAACCTGCACGGTCGCCCAACGGATCCTAAATCCGTCGCGTCTGCCAATTCCGCCATGCCCGCATAACGGTGCTATTATAGCATATTCCCGGCGATTTTGCAAGAGGATGCGCAAAATGTGTTTCCCGTCACCACCGCCAGCCGCGCATTTCCGCTCCGACGGTCGTCTCCCCGGTGTGGCCCGAATAGAGGACCGTCTCCGGCGGAAGGGTGAAGATCCGCGTGCGAATGCTCGCGAGCATGGTCCTGAGATCCCCGCCCGGGAAACGGTCGTTGCCGATGCTGCCCTTGAAGATCGTGTCCCCGGTGAACGCGAAGCCCCCGGTCTCGTGGTAATAGACGACGGAGTCGGTCGTATGCCCCGGCGTGTGGATCACGCGGAACCGGACCGCCGGATCGGCCTCGAGCGGAATCTCGTCGCCGTCCCGCACGAGGGTCAGATCATCGAGCAAAATCGGCGTACCGCAGAAGACCGAGAGATTCCACTTGGGGTTCTGTGCGTAGTCCTTCGCGTTCTCGTGCGCGAGGACCGGGCATCCGAACGCCTCCCGCATCGCCGCGACGCCGCCCGTGTGATCGAAATGCCCGTGGGTCAGGAGGATCTTCTCGAGGATCCAGCCATGTTCCCGGACGAGCGAGACGAGACGCTCTCCCTCCGCGCCCGGATCGACGGCGAATCCGTGTCCAGTCGCTTCGTCGATGAAAAAGAACGCGTTTTCCTCAAAATACCCCTTCACGGGGACAGTCACGACCATCCTGCTTTCCTTCTTTCCGGCTGTGATGAAAAGCCTCCCGCCCGGGTGAGGGGCAGGAGGCTCTGGGTTCCGGGATAAACCCGAATGATTGCTCAGTGAACGATGTAACGCTCGGTGTCCTTGTCGAAGAGGTGGACGCGGGACATATCGAGGGCAACGTTGATGATGTCGCCGGCTCTCGCGGTGGAACGGGCGGAAACGCGGGCGGTGAGGTTGGTCTCTTCTGCAACGAGGTACAGATAGATTTCAGCGCCCATAAGCTCGGTGACTTCGACGTCGGTCTCGATGACGGAGTCGGGCATCGCGCGGAGAGAAGCCTCGTCGTCGAGGATGCATTCCGGACGGACGCCGGCCACGATTTCCTTGCCGACATACTCTCTGAGGTTCGGGTTGGCAGCCTTTTCGGCGGGAATCTTGAGAGAGTTCGAACCGAAGGTGAGGTAGAGGTCTTCGCCCTTCTTCTCGAGGACGCAGTTGATGAAGTTCATCTGCGGCGTGCCGATGAAGCCCGCGACGAAGAGGTTGACCGGGTAGTCGTAGAGGTTCTGCGGCGTGTCGACCTGCTGGATGAGACCGTCCTTCATGACGACGATACGGGTCGCCATCGTCATAGCCTCAACCTGGTCGTGCGTCACGTAAATGAACGTGGTGCCGACTCTCTGGTGGATCTTGGTGAGCTCGGTTCTCATGGAAGCTCTCAGCTTCGCGTCGAGGTTGGAAAGAGGCTCGTCGAGAAGGAAGACGCGGGGGTTAC
>JAFYBI010000192.1 GCA_017540285.1 Clostridia bacterium
GGCAAGCCACGGTGGACGCGCTCTCCGCCCGCCTGATACTGGAAGACTATCTCACCCTCCGGCGCAATCTGGGGATCCGGCCGTAATCTTTTCCGTACAACGATTGATCCGCGCCGCAACCCATACGAATTTTTCTCCCGAAAGGAGTATATCCAATGAAAAACGCAACCCCCATCAGCTGCTGCGAGCTGAAGAGCTTCGGCGAATTCCACGCGAACGACGCCGTGAGACAGGCGATGAAGCCCGTATTCGCCAAGAACAATATGGGTTCCATGGCGTTCGTCACCGAGAAGGCGAAGAAGATGCAGTTCTGCTTCAACCACGAAGTGAAGACCATGAGCGCGACCAACCAGAAGTCCTCGGGCCGCTGCTGGCTCTTCGCCGCGACGAACGTCTTGCGCGAGATCGTCGGCAAAAAGCTGAACGTGGACCAGTTCGAGCTCTCCCAGTCCTACCTCGCCTTCTGGGACAAATTCGAGCGCGTGAACTACTACATCGAAGCCATCGCGGACACCGCCTGCGAGCCCTCCAACTCCCGGGTCGTCGACTACATCGTCGAAACGGGCGTCCATGACGGAGGCCAGTGGGATATGTTCACCGCCGTCGTGAAGAAATACGGGATCGTGCCGAAGGCCGTCTACCCCGAGACCTTCCAGTCCTCGAACACCGGGATGCTCAACCGCCACATCAACAACTACCTCCGGGCGAAGACTCCCGTGATCCGCAGGCTCGTGCAGGATGGCAGGACCGAGGAATTCGCCGCCCTGCGCAGGGAGATCCTCGAGAAGACCTACTCCTTCCTCTGCGCCTGCTACGACGTGCCCCCGACTGAATTCGACTTCGAATATCAGGACAAGGACAAGAACGTCGTCACCGAAAAGGGCCTCACCCCCCAGTCCTTCCGCGAGAAGTACATCGGCGACTACCTCGACGACTACGTCTCCATCGTCCACGCCCCGACCGCCGACAAGCCCTTCGATAAGCTCTACACCGTGAAATACCTCGGCAACGTGGTGGGCGGCGCGCCGGTGAAGCATCTGAACCTGGAACTCTGCGAATTCAAGAAGCTCGTTATCGACCAGATCAAGGACGGCGAGATCGTGTGGTTCGGCTCCGACTGCGGCAAGTACGGCGACGGCGACCGGGCCTGCTGGGATCAGGACCAGTACGACGAGGACCTCATCACGGGATTCGACACCGCGATCTCGAAGGCCGACATGCTCGACTACCACGTCAGCGCGATGAACCACGCGATGTGCCTGACGGGAGTGAACCTGGACGAGAACGGCGCGCCGAACCGCTGGAAGATCGAAAACAGCTGGGGCGACGGCGGCGCGAACAAGGGCTATCACATGGCCTCCGACGCGTGGTTTGACGCCTACGTCTTCCAGGCCGTCGTGAACAGGAAGTACCTCGGCGAAAAAGCGGCCCTCCTCGACGGGGAACTCACGGAGCTCGAACCCTGGGATCCGATGGGCTCGCTGGCAGATTGAGCTTCAAGCCTCATAGTTTTTCCCCCGGACCGAGAAAAAGGCCCGGGGTTTTTTCACTCCTGACTCCTCATTCCTCATTCCCCTTGCATTTTCCCCCGTTCTGTGCTACAATATGATCGGAAATCTGTCTTCGCGAGGAGAATCACAATGACCGAACGATCTTCCATTCTTTTCTATACCCATCCCGCCCGGAAATGGGACGAGGCGCTTCCTCTCGGCAACGGCAGACTGGGGGCCACCGTCTGGGGCGATCCCGTCTCCGATACCCTCCAATTGAACGAGGAGACCCTCTGGGACGGCCGGTTCGATCCCGGGGCGGACAACCCGGAATGCGCGGCGCACCTCGGCGAGATCCGGGAGGCCATCTTCCGCGGCGACTATAAGACAGGAGGGGAGCTCACCCAGAAATACATGGTCTGCGGCGGCCGAGGGAGCGGATACGGCCACGGCATCGGGATCCACTACGGTTCCTTCCAGACGGCGGGCTCCGTCCGGGTGGAGTTTCCCTGCGCCGGGGAGACCCGGGAATACCGCCGGTCCCTGGATCTCACCTCCGGCCTCGCCTCCGCGTCCTGGGAGACGGAGGGGACTAAAATCGAGAGCCGGGTCTTCTGCTCCTTCGAAAAAGGCGGCATGGCGGCGGAGTATCAGGCGTCCGCTCCCATCACCGTCCGCATCCGCTTCGAGCGGGACGACGGCGGAAAATGCCCCGGGGCGGAAAACTGCCTGTACCGGCCGGACGGATTCGACTACACCCGCTCCTTCGCCGACTCCCAGGCCTTCGCC
>JAFYBI010000193.1 GCA_017540285.1 Clostridia bacterium
GGTCTTTTCGAAAAAGCGCATCGTCAAGGACATCGGGACGATCTACCGGACGCTCAGGCAGATCGCGTACCGCGAGGAAGTGACGACCGACGTCCACTATATGAGCATCGGGGAATACGCCGAAGCCATGAAAGCGCCGCACCGCATGGATCTGATGGTGAGCGCCATGACGAAAAACGGAAGGTGGCACTGCAATCAGAAATGCGTGCACTGCTACGCCGCGGATCAGATCCATGCCGGGGAGGAGGAGCTTTCGACGGAATCCTGGAAGGAAATCCTCGATAAATGCCGCGAAGCGGGGATCCCGCAGGTGACGTTCACCGGCGGCGAGCCGACGATGCGCGAGGATCTGATCGAGCTGATCCGTTATGCGCGGTGGTTCATTTCCCGCCTGAACACCAACGGCATCCGCCTCACGAAGGAATATTGCCGCGCTCTCCGGGAAGCGGAGCTCGACAGCGTGCAGATCACGTTTTATTCCCACGATCGCCGGGTGCACGAGCAGCTGGTGGGGGCGGTGCACTTTGACGAAACGGCAGCGGCCATCGACAACGCGCTGGCGGAGGGGCTCTCCGTGAGCATCAACACCCCGCTCTGCACCCTGAACCGGGATTATCTCCGGACGCTGGCCTATCTCCGCGAAAAGGGCGTGATCTACGTGACATGCTCCGGACTGATCACGACCGGGAACGCGGCGGGGGAGGCTTCCGAACGCCTGCAGCTGAGCGGCGAAGAGCTGGAACAGATCCTCCGCGAAGCGGTGGCTTACTGCCATGAGAACGGCATGGAGATCGCCTTCACCTCGCCGGGATGGATCGCCCAGAGCGTTTTCGACGAGCTGAACATTCCGTCGCCGTCCTGCGGCGCATGCCTGTCCAACATGGCAGTCACGCCGGGAGGCAATGTGGTGCCGTGCCAGAGCTGGCTTTCCGACGAGCCGCTCGGCAATATGCTGAAAGATGACTGGCAGACCATCTGGGAAAGCGCCGCCTGCGCTGCCCGCCGCGATGCCTCTGCCGAGATGACGGGCACGTGCCCGCTCAGGAGGTATTGCTGATGTTGAAGAATAACAGAAAGATCTTCGGCGCCTTCCTGTTCGCGGCGCTCATCCTGCTGGGCGCGGTCATGGCCGCCGAACCCGTGCTCGCCGCGGCTACCGACGAGATCCTGGATTTTATAATCACCGTGGATGTGAACGAGGACGCCTCGCTGGAGATGACCTATCACATCGACTGGAAGGTGCTGGACGACTCCATCGGCGAACTCGAATGGATCGACCTCGGCGTGCCGAACGATTACCACGAGAATATCACGCCGCTCTGCGCCGCCATCGACCATATCGAAGACAACGGGAGCACGCTCGCCATCTGGCTGGACCGCCCATACGGCGAGGATGAGACGGTCAGCATCGATTTCTCCATGACGCAGGATCACATGTATCAGATCGACAAGTGGGTCGCGGGAGAAACGGTATATACCTTTACGCCCGCATGGTTCGACGGGATGGACGTCGACGCGCTCACCGTCCGCTGGAACGCGGAGAAAGCCGGAGCCTGGCAGCCGGACTGCGTGCAGGAGGACGGTTACCTGGTCTTTTCCGCGTCTCTTCGGGCAGGCGACCGGTATACCATGTCGGTCGTTTATCCGGGCGACGCCTTCCTGTTTGCCGAAGACCGGCAGGAGAACGAGAAGGGATATACCGATTACGGTGAATACAGCGGCGGAAGCGGCGATACCCCCGGATTCACGGATGTGATCGGCGGTCTCTTCGGCCTTGGGTTTATCGCGATGATCGTCGCGGTCCCGATCCATCTCATCCGCCGATTCGTGAACTGGATCTCCGGCGGGACCGGCTTCGGATCCGAAAACGCGACGGAAAAGAAGATCGTCCGTACCAAGATCGAGTATTATGAGACCTGCCCCGGCTGCGGCGGAACGAGGGAAGAGGGAAAGGATGTCTGCGCCTACTGCGGACGCGACATGGTCAAAAGCAAGGAAGTCGTTGAAGAAAGCGAGATCGAAAAGCCGGAGAATTACACGCGGGCGGGGACTTACCGCTACGGAAGCTCCCCGGATACCTATATCCGCGTCAATGTGATCAACGTGCCCGTCAGCCATCCCCGCTCCTCCCCGCATTCCGGCAGCTCGTCGCACCATTCGTCCTGTGCTTCGTCCTGCGCCTCGTCCTGTGCCTGCGCTTCGTCCTGCGCCTGTGCGTGCGCCTGCGCTTCCTCGGGACGCGCCGGATGCTCGGTCAAGGATCTCTTCCGGATGAACATCCACCGGAACCGTATCCGGGTCGACAGCCGGAAAGGGAAGAAAAACAGTCTCTGCGGTCCCGCGGCGCGGAATCCACGCTGAACGGTGCGGCGGGCCCTGCGCGTCGGGCAGAAAAAATCTGTCACAGGAAAAGAGGATACATGCCATGGAAAACACCCGTCTGACCGATTTCAAATTCTTTACCGAATGTCTCGACAGCACCGTTCCCGCGCTCGGAGAGCTTGCCGATCTCGCCGAAAAAGGAGATCTGGACGAAGCGAAGCGACGCTTTGCCGCATACGTCCGCCGGACTCTTCAACCGGACCGGTACCTCCGCGGCGAAAAGGAGAGACTCGAACCGCAGGCGGATCGAATCGCGGAGGCCTCCCGGATGGCGATGCGGCATACCTTTGTCTCCTGCCGGGTCCCCTATACCTTCGGCGAGACGATCGACTGGTGCGCGAATCCGACCTACAACAATTACTGCGAATGGCCCTGGCAGCTGAATCGCCACCCGGAATGGGTTTCGATGGCCGAGGAATACATTCTCACAGGCGATGAGGCGATCCCCGCCGAATGGGCAAAGCAGTTCATGAGCTGGGCGATCCAGGCGCAGGTCCCCGAAAACGAGAGCGGCTTCGCCACGATATGCTGGCGCACGATCGAAGCCGGTTTGCGCGTGAAGCGATGGACGTATGTGATCCATGCCTTCCTCTATGCCATCGACGATGAGACGCTCACCGTTTTCTGCAAATCGATCTGGGAACACGGCTGGCGTCTGAGGAATTTCTGCACCTCGCACAACTGGCTGATCATGGAGATGCACGGTCTCGCCCGCATCGGACTTTTCTACCCCTTCTTCCGGGAGAGCGCAGAGTGGCTGGCATACGCCCACGGCAGGCTGGAAGGAGAGATCGCGGCGCAGGTCTATCCCGACGGGATGCAGTATGAACTCACGCCCGGCTATCACCAGGTCTGCGTCGGCAACTACGAAGATGTCGTCGATATGATCCGTCTGCACGGCAGCGAGGTGCCGCGGTATCTGCTCGACGGGCTTGCACGGATGTACGCCGTCTACCCGAAGATTGCCGCCCCCGATTTTCGCACCCCGGCGGTCAACGACAGCGGCAGGGAAGACGCCGCACAGACGCTGAGGGCCGCGCTGCTCTATCTGCCCGACCGGGAGGATTTCCGCTATTTTGCCTCGGAGAGGGCGGAAGGGAAGCCTCCGGCATACACATCGCTGCTGCTGGAATACAGCGGCATGGTCATATTCCGGTCTTCCTGGGAGAAGGATGCCCTCTGGGCGTATATGGACGCCTCCCCCTTCGGAAAGGCGCATCAGCACGAGGACAAGCTCAGCGTGCAGCTCTGGGCTTTCGGTCACGAGCTGATGCCGGAAGCCGGTACCTTCGATTATGACACATCGGATATGCGCCGCTATGTGCTTTCCACCCGCGGACACAACACCGCTCGTATCGACGGCTTCGATCAGAACCGACGCGACGGTTACCGCTGGTCGCCGGAGGATATCCATAAAAAAGCGGATGTCCGTTTTGAGATCGGTGAGACCCGCGAGACGGCCGAAGCGTCGTATGAGGAGGGCTACGGGCCCGGCAAGATCCGGGTTCGTCACACAAGAAAGCTGATCTTTCTGAAGAGAGAACCCGCTCTGCCGCCGATGTTCGTCTCCGTCGACCGCTTTGAAGCCGAGGAGGAGCACAGCTGCGAGCTGATCTGGCACCTGCACGACAATCCGACGGTGCTGGTTTGCCGCTCCGTGCACAACACCTTCGGAGACGGCGTCGGCGTCACCGTCGCCTCTTCCTGCGGCGGCATGCAGGTATGGCGCGGCGTCAAGACCCCCGAATTTCAGGGCTGGCTGCCGAAGTTCGGCATCGGCGACGTCGAGCATTACGCCGTCCCGACGGTGCTGAACACGTTCCGCTTCCGCAAGCCGCACAGGGTCGTGACCGTTCTCTGTCCCTACGCCGACGGCAATCCGCCGGTCCGGTCCGTCGAGGCGTCCGACGATTTCGGCGCGTCGGAATTTACGGTCGTTCTGAGAGACGGAAGCAGCGTCACGGTGCGGGAGTGATCCGCATTCTCCGGGGAGGCCGTTCCCGGGATCAAACAGGATAACCGATCCCTCTGCGGATCGCATGAAAACAGATGATTCACGGCATAGGCAAAGGAGGCGTCTATGAAGAGAGACTATTCGAATCCCGCGGCGACCGCATGGTTCCGCGCCTTGATGGAAAACCCCGCGCGCTTTCCGTTCTGCTTCACCTTCGGCGGTACCGTCTACCGCGGGTTCGGCGATCCGCTCGTCCTTACGGATTCTTCAGACACGACGGACGGCGCGAAGACCACCTGTTTCCGCACGTTCTCCGTGCCGGGCGGACTCACGCTGACGCTCAAAGCCGCGCATAATTCCGATTACGGCGCGTCCGAGTGGACGGTCTGGTTTGAGAACACCGGAGACGAAGCGTCACCAGTCCTCACGGATGTCCATACCGTGCTTTCCTATGAGGGGAAATACCCGACGCTGAAGGGCATCCTCGGCGATCATGTGTCGGCTTACCGTCCCTATTCCCTGAACCTCGCGGATACCCCCGCCGTGTTTGAATCGAACAGCGGGCGCGCGACGCATGTGAACTTCCCCTATTTCAATCTCGAAGCCGGGGACGGCGGCGTCCTGCTTGCCATCGGCTGGGCGGGAACATGGAGGGCAGAGTTTTCCGCGAAGGAAGACTCGACCGCCGTCCGGCTCCGCTCCGTCAACAACCTCTCCGTCAGACTCCTGCCCGGAGAAAAGATCCGGACCGCGCTGTTCGTGACGATTCCGTACACGGTGCGCGACGAGCAGTACGCGACGAATCTCTGGCGCAGCTGGTTCGTAAAATACAATCTTCCGAAGGCGGACGGTGCCGGGGATTCGCTCGAACCCTTCTCCACCTGCTGCCTGTCCGGCGATACGGGGCTCCCGAACTCCGACGGTTCGATCTCGGAGCGGCACTTCACCTGGCGGCGCAGTCTCGAAAAGATGCTCGCGGAGGACGTCAAGGTCGACTTCCGCTGGATGGATGCCGGATGGTACGCCGCCCCGGACAATTCTTCGCCGGAGAGCGACTGGTGGGGGACCGTCGGGACCTGGACCTTTGATCCGCAGAAATGGCCGGGCGATACCTTCCGCGAATCGACGGACTTCGCGCGGGAACACGGGATGAAGACTCTTCTCTGGTTCGAGCCGGAGCGCGTCACGGATCCCGAAAACCTTGCGAAGAATTACGGCTATGACACGCGCTGGGCGATCCGCCGTCCGGGCGTCGGTTCGATCTCCAACAACATCGGCGACCCGGACTGCTATCGCTGGACGCTCGGGAAGATCACGGACACGCTGACGAAAAACCGGATCGAGATGTACCGCGAGGACAACAACAGCGATCCCGCCGGCCTCTGGAAGCACCTCGACGCGCTCGAAGGCGAGGACCGCGCCGGGATCACCGAGTGCAAGTTCATCGACGCGCACTACCGCATGTGGGACGACATCATCGCCGCGACGACCTCCTTCGGCGGATGCGGCTTCGTCGACTCCTGCGCGTCGGGCGGCGGCCGGAACGATCTGGAATCCATGCGCCGGGGCGTTCCGCTTCTCCGCAGCGACGCGGACCGGACGTGGACCTCCCTCAGGCTCTCGATGTCCTGGGGCTTCAACCGCTGGATCCCGTTCTGCGGCGCGTCCACGAAGGAATCCGCCGGACAGCTCGAGGGCGGCAAGACGTCCGACGTCTA
>JAFYBI010000194.1 GCA_017540285.1 Clostridia bacterium
GCGGCGTGGGGCGAGAACGCGGGCGCGTATCAGGCGATGCGCAGCTGCCTCGCGTGGGACACGATCTACGAGCCGGAGCACGACCGGATCTGCTCACCCGTCAGCCGCGCGTGGAGCGAGGGGTGGGGCGGATACGTCCTCTTCGACTGGGACACCTATTTCGCCGCGCTCATGAGCCAGTTCGGGAGCCGGGAGCTCGCGTACCTCAACGCCTTCGCGATCACGAACGAGGCAACCGAGGAGGGCTTTGTCCCGAATTTCGGCGCGTCGGACGACAACAAGAGCCGCGACCGCTCGCAGCCGCCCGTCGGGTCCCTCGTCGTCCTGCGGCTGTGGGAACGCTTCCGCGACGACTGGTTCGTGTCCGAGATCTTCCCGGCTCTCTTCCGCTGGAACACGTGGTTCCATGAGAACCGCACGCTCGGCGACGGCACGCTGTGCTGGGGCTCGGTGAAATTCAAGCCGCGCAACGGACGGTACTTCGAGGTATACGATACCGGGAACCTGCAGGGCGCGAAGTTCGAATCCGGCCTTGACAACTCGCCGATGTACGACGGCGCGGCGTTCGACGAGGCGCGCGGGCAGATGCTCCTCTCCGACGTCGGGCTGACCGGCCTTTACATCGAGGACTGCCGCTGCCTGATCCGGCTTGCCCAAATCGCGGGCAGGGAGGACGCGATCCCCGTGCTCCGGGAGCGGATGGAAGCGGCGGAGGCGGCGATGGCGTCCCTCTGGAATCCGGAAACCGGGATCTACGAGAACCGCGACGCCGTGACGGGCGCCTTCTCGCACCGCATCTCCCCGACGAATCTCTACAGCCTGTTTTCCTCCCGCGTCACGCCGGCGCAGAAGCGGTCCATGTCGGAAAAGTACCTCTGCGACCCGGACGAGCTCGGCGGGGAATTCATGCTGCCGTCCATCTCGCGCCGCGATCCGGCCTACCCGGATCAGGATTACTGGCGCGGACGGATCTGGGCGCCGATGAATTATCTGGTCTACGAAGCCCTCTCGGAGGCGGGCATGGAGGAAGAAAAGAAGCTGCTTGCCGCATCCTCCCGGAAGCTCCTCCTGAAGGAGTGGGAAGAGCACGGCCACGTCCACGAGAACTACAACGGCACGACCGGCGAGGGCTGCGACAAGCCGAACAGCAACAACTTCTATCACTGGGGCGGCCTGCTCGGGTACATCGCCGTCATGCAGGCGAAGCGGGATGCCCGGCTCTGAACGAAAATAAAAAATGAACGGCGGGATCCGAACGATCCCGCCGTGTTGATTTAGCGTGCGATTCCGAAATACTTCCGGTAGATCTCCGCCCGCTCTTCTTCGCTTTCGATCTGCTTTTCGAACGGCGTTTCCCCGTGCCAGATCCGGAACGTGTCGCCGTCGACCGTGATCCGGCCCTCCGCCGTCTTGATCGACAGCATGGGCGCGCCGGGGAACGGGCTCTCGGGCGCGTGCTCGCACCAGAACGACGGCATGATGTAGTCAATGTTCAGCTGGACCTCTTCGGTGAAGCTGTAGAACCGCCGCCATGCCCCGTTGTGCCGGTCACAAATCACCCAGCCGAAGAAGGGCTCGTGTCCGACGCGGTAGGTCTCCCCGTCGATCTCGGCTTCCGCGCCTTCCTCGAAGCGGAGAGGGCGCTTGAACGCCGCCTGGCCGATCCCCGCGTCCGCGATCCAGCGGGAACCGTCCGACGCTTCCGCGAGGAGCACCCGGTGACGCCGCATCGGGATCTCCGTTTCGCCCCGCAGATAGCGCGCCATCACCTCGATCACCTTGTAGCCGAGGGAGCGGAGCACCTCGCCGAGAAATCCGTTCAGTTCGAAGCAGTAGCCGCCACGGTGCCGCGTCACGATCTTGTCGTAGAGGTCGCCGTAGTCGAGCGAGAGCGGGATCCCGGCGACGATGTCGAGGTTTTCATACGGGACATGCGTCGCCATCGCGTACTGAACGTCGGAGAGAAGCTCCGGGGTCGGGGCGGCGTCAGGGCTGTATGCGAGGCCGATGCGGCGAAAGACGGCGGTGAGTTGTTCGGTCGTGTACATGTTCGTTCCTCCTGTCGGTGTCAGTGATAGGATTCCTGTTCTTTGATCTCCCCGGACCGATAGGCCGCGAGAAGGGCGGAAAGGTCGTTGATGCGGCGCGCGATCTCCGCGCCCGTGTCCGTGTCCGCGACGTTCACCCGCCGCGGCATTTTCTCCACGACGGAGACGGTCGGGGTGCGTTCGCCGGGGGTGTGCTCTGCGAGACGGAGGCTGTGCGAGTCGTAGATGAGGGTGTAGCCCGCGATCCCGGTCTTCACGCGGTAGGCCTTTGAAATGCCGCCGTCGATGACGAAGAGGCGTCCGCCGGCGCGCACCGGGGTCTGTCCTTCCGCGCGGATCACCGGGACGTGCCCGTTGACGATGTGGCCGCGTTCCGGGTCGAGGCCGAATTCCGCGAGGATCCGCCCGCAGACCGCCGGATCGTGACTCAGCTCGTAGTACGGCGCGTAGTTTTCACGCTTGAGCTCCGCGGCGTCGTCCCCGAGCAGGGTGCGCTCGAAGAACGCGTTCTTGTCCTTTCCGTAGAGCGGGGAATCGGGGCCGCACCAGAGAACCCAGAGATAATCCCGCGCCGCCTCCTGCTCCGGGGATCCGTATTTTCCGAAATACGCCCGACGTGCGACCGTATCGAGGTGATCGAGGAGCGCGCGTCCGCTTTTTGTCTCTCCGACGGCCGTCACTGCCCGGAATGAGCCGTCCGCATTGAGCGGGATGCAGCCGTGGTAGAGCAGATTCCCGTTCACGGTCTTGTACATCGAGCCGCGGGCGTAAAGATGGCGGATGTGCGCATTGAGGCGGACGCTGTGGTGGAAGGAGGAGGCGAGGATGCGTATGAGGTCCTCTTCTTCCTCGGTCAGCCGGAGCGGATCGTCCGGATCGACCGTCGGAAACGAGGCGTCGCGCAGCGTATATACCCGGCCTCCGTGCGAGAGGGTTCCCGCGCGGAAATCGACCTGCTCGAAGAGGCGGCGGTCCGCCATCCCGTATTCCGGATGATCGCGCATGAGCTGTCCTTCGAGCTTGAGCTGGATGACGGTGATGGCCTTGTGCATCTTCGCCGTCAGGGAGTATTCGACCGTGTCGTACATCACATCGTCGAGGGTGTGGGGATAAAATGCCGCGCACGGATCGGCGCCGTAGAGCCGTTCCGCGAAGACGGAGAGGGGGCGCAGATTCAGACCGTACCCGTCCTCGAGGATGTCGTAGCTGTTGTAGCCGAGGGCGATCCGCACGACGTTCGCGATGAGCGCGCGGCATCCGGAGGCGGCGCCCATCCAGCTGATGTCGTGATTGCCCCATTCAAAATCGACGTGCTCGGAGGCCATGAGCTCGTCCATGATCCGGTCGGCGCGCGGCCCGCGGTCGAAGACGTCGCCGATGATGTGCAGCCGATTGACCGACAGACGCCGGATCATCGTGCAGAGCGCGGCGATGAAGTCGTCGGCGATCCCGGTCGAAAGAATGGAGGAGATGAGCTCGGTATAGTAGTATTCCTTATCCACGTCGTCCGTGACGTTGAGCAGCTCGTCGAGGATCGCGCCGAAGGCCGGCGGCATCTTCTTGCGCACCTCCGCGCGGGTGTA
>JAFYBI010000195.1 GCA_017540285.1 Clostridia bacterium
ACCGCGCGGCGATCGGCATCTCGGAACGTTCGGACGCAGTCGTCGCGATCGTATCGGAAGAGACCGGCGGCATCTCCGTCGCTGTGAACGGCATGCTGAAGCGGAACCTCGATCACGAGACGTTCGAGCTTCTTCTCCGGAATGAACTCGTGCCGGAGAAGGACGGCGTCCTCTACCGGCTCCGCAAGGTAGTGAGGAAGCGCCATGCATAAGGAAAGATCGAACGTAGCGCTGGGCAAGCGCATCCTGTATATCATCCTGTCAATCTTCGTCTCCTGCGTCCTGTGGTTCACCATCTCGGTGAACGAGAAGCAGGCGCGCACGGTCGAGTTCAGCGGCATTCCCATCGATTACGTGGGGGAGGACGTCCTTGAGGAGAACGACCTGGTCGTCACGAACAAGAACGTCGAAAAGATCAACCTGCGTCTTTCCGGCAAGCCCCTGACGGTCGCCAAGCTGAACCGGGACGACATCACCGTCACCGTGGACATGTCGAAGATCCGCACGGCAGGCACGCATTTTCTTGAATACACGATCGATTTCGGGAACGAGACGAAAGCCTCCGACATCACCGTGAACGCGTCAGTCAACTACACGACCGTCATGGTGAAGCAGATGGTCAAGGCGGAGATCCCCGTCCGGGGCATCTACGACGGAGATATCGCCGAAGGGTACATGAGCGGCTCGCTCGAGTTCACGCCCGGCACCATCGAGATCTTCGGGCCTGAGGACGAGGTCTCGCTGGTGGATCACGCCTGGGTCGTACTGTCCGGCACGAACATCTCGCAGACCGTTACCACGTCGCTCCCGTTCACGCTGGTCGACGCAGGTGGCAACACAGTAGAAGTCGGAAACGTCCGTTCCAACGTGGACACCATCTCCGTCCTTCAGGAGGTCTACATGGTGAAGGACATCCCGCTGACCGTGAATCTGATCGGCGGCGCGGGCGCGGACGACTACAACACGGTCGTTGAGATCACGCCATCGTCCATCACGGTATCCGGCGATCCGGAGATCGTGGAGACGCTGAACCGCATCGTGCTGGGTACGATCGACCTGACGTCGTTCCAGTCCACGATGACGGACGTCAAGACGATCGTCCTTCCGGACAACGTTGTCAACAAGACCGGCACGCCCACCGCCGAGGTCAGCGTGCGCATCGTCGGCCTCGACGTTACGAAGCTCTCGGTCTCGAACATCGAGGTGACCAAGGCGCCCAAGGGCTACGACATCGAGATCATCACGCAGACGGCGGACATCACGCTGCGCGGCCCGTCCGAGGAGATCGCCGCGGTCACGGCCGAGAACGTGCGGATCGTCGCCGATCTGTCCGGCATCAAGGCATCCGGCGTGTTCGACGTGGACGCCACCATCTACATCGACGGCTTCCCGGAGATCGGCGCGATCGGCACCTACAAGATCAACGTCCGAAGCACCAAGAGCTGATGTTCGGATACATCCTTCCGGCGCCGGACCATCTTCCGGAAGAGGAGCAGGCTCTGTTCCGCGCCTGCTACTGCGGCCTGTGCCGGACCATGGGAAAACGGTACGGCCAGATCTCCCGGCTTCTTCTGAATTACGATTTCGTGTTCCTGGCCATGCTGCTGTGGACGCCGGACGAAGGGCCGGACGTCCGCCCCTTCCGGTGCCCCTATGTCGGTTGCCGCAGAAAGAACGCGTGCGCCGGAACGCCCGCCATGGCCAGAGCGGCCGCCCTGAGCGTTATCCTGTCCTACTGGAAGATCCGGGACGGCATCGCCGACGAGACCGGCGCGAAGAAGCTGGCGTACCGCTGTGCGTCCCTTTTCCTCCGCCGCTCCTACCGGCGCGCGGCCTCCGAGTATCCGGCCTTTGACGGCGCGGTCCGCGAAGGGATCCGAAACCTATCCCGGCTCGAAGGGGACCGCTGCGATTCCCTCGACCGGACGGCCGACTGCTTTGCCGGCATCCTTACCGCCGCCGCCGAGACCGAGGCCGGTCCCCGCCGGCGCGTCATACGCGAGATCCTTTACCACGTCGGACGGTGGATCTATCTGGTGGACGCCAGGGACGATCTCGAAAGCGACGGGCGCGAAGGCCGCTACAATCCTCTGCTCTACCGGTTTACGGAGGACGAACGGACCGGAGGCGCCATGGACGAACGGCTGAGGACCACGCTGATGCACTCCCGGAATCTCGCAGGCGCGGCCTTCGAACTGGCCGATCCCGGGCCGTGGGACGGCCCGGTGCGGAACATCCTCTACTGGGGGCTCCCCTCGGTGGCCAGAGCCGTCCTCGACGGCGACTGGCAGACCCTCCGAAGAAAAAAACTATTCAAGACAGGACGTGTGAGATAATGGATCCTTATCAGGTTCTCGGCATTCCCCGGAACGCATCCGACGAGGATATCAAGAAGGCGTACCGGGATCTTGTGCGCAAGTACCACCCGGACAACTATCAGGACAATCCTCTGGCCGACCGTGCGCAGGAGAAG
>JAFYBI010000196.1 GCA_017540285.1 Clostridia bacterium
CTCGCGTGAGGAAATCCGCTTCTTCGTCGACGGCTTCACCCGCGGCGAGATCGCCGATTACCAGGCCTCCGCTTTCTGCATGGCCGTATGCATCAACGGGATGACGGAGGAGGAATGCGCCGACCTCACCGAAGCCATGGCGAACTCCGGCGACGAGATCGACCTCTCCTCCCTTCCCCGCACCGTCGACAAGCACAGCACCGGCGGCGTCGGAGACCTCACCTCCCTCATCACGGCGCCCCTCGCCGCCTCCATGGGGCTCTCCGTCGCGAAGATGTCGGGCCGCGGCCTCGGTCACACCGGCGGAACGATCGACAAGCTCGAATCCATCCCCGGCGTCCGCACCTCCCTCTCCGAGGACGAATTCCTCGCACAGGTGCGGCGGATCGGCCTTGCCGTCATGGGCTCGACTGCCAATCTCGCCCCCGCGGACAAAAAGCTCTACGCGCTCCGCGACGTCACGGCCACCGTCGATTCCGTCCCCCTCATCGCCTCCTCCGTCATGTCGAAGAAGCTCGCCGCCGGCGCGGAATCCATCGTTCTCGACGTCAAATACGGCAGCGGCGCGTTCATGAAGACCGCGGACGACGCGCGCCTCCTTGCCCGGAGCATGACCGCCATCGGACGCGCGCACGGCAGACGCATGGCGGCCCTCGTCACCTCGATGGAGTTTCCCCTCGCGCCGCAAATCGGCAATTCGCTCGAAGTCGAGCAGGCAGTGACGATCCTTCGCGGCGGGGACGCACCCGGCTGGGGCATCCGCGCGGTGTCCGTCCGCCTCGCCGCCGAAATGTTCTCCCTCTCGACCGGCGCGTCGCCCGAGGAAGCCCTCCGGGAGGCCGAAGAGCACCTCCGGGACGGCCGTGCGTACGCGAAATTCCTCGAATGGATCGCGGCGCAGGGCGGGGACGTCTCCTACATCGAAGAAAACCGCTTTGAGCGCGCGCCGGCGGTGCGTCAGATCCCCGCGTGGACGGACGGCTATTTCACGGCGGCGAACACCGAGAAGATCGGGCTGGCCTCGTGTCTCTGCGGCGCGGGCCGGATGAAGAAGGAAGACGATCCCGACCTCTCTGCCGGGCTGATCCTGCACGCCGCGCCGAACGCACGGGTCGATCGCGGTCAGCCGCTGGCCACCCTCTATGCCGCCGACGAACGCCGCCTCGACGCGGGGGAAGGGATGCTCCGCAGCGCGCTCTTCTTCTCCGACACCCCCGCCGCCCCGGCTCCCCTGATCGCGGACGTGATCCGCTGAGGGGCAAAATTCGCGGGGAAGCTTGACATCCCGCGCCGAATCGTGTATAATGAATCGGATAACACAAAACACCGAAAGGAATCCAACAATATGATGAAACTCGTACTGATCCGCCACGGCGAGAGCGAATGGAACAAGCTGAACCTCTTCACCGGCTGGATGGACGTCGACCTGAGCGAAAAGGGTCACGAAGAAGCGAAGAACGCCGGCCGCCTCCTCAAGGAGCAGGGCTACGACTTCGACGTCTGCTACACCTCCTATCTGAAGAGAGCGATCCACACGCTGAACCACGTCCTCGACGAGATGGACCGCGCGTGGCTGCCCGTGCACAAGAGCTACAAGCTGAACGAGCGTCACTACGGCGCGCTGCAGGGCCTGAACAAATCCGAGACCGCCGAGAAGTACGGCGAAGAGCAGGTAAAGATCTGGCGCCGTTCCTTCGACGTCAAGCCCCCGGCCCTCGATCCCACGGACGAGAGAGCGGCGAGCAACAACCCGGCGTACCGCGACGTGGATCCCGCCGAGCTGCCTCTGCACGAGAGCCTCGAGACGACCATCGAGCGCGTGGTCCCGTACTTCAATGAGGTCATCAAGAAGGACATGGAAGCGGGCAAGCGGGTCGTGATCGCGGCGCACGGCAACTCCCTCCGCGCGCTGGTGAAGTACTTCGACAACATTTCCGACGAAGAGATCATCGGGGTGAACATCCCGACCGGCACGCCGCTGGTATATGAATTCGACGAGAACTTCCACGTTCTGAAGCACTACTACCTCGGCGACGAGGAAGCGCTGAAGGCGAAGATGGAAGCCGTCGCGAATCAGGGAAAGAAGCACTGAGAGCCGGATCCGCGGGTCCCCGGCCGTGAGCGGTCGGGAAGGGACCTCTCCGATTTCCGATGAAAGACAGCCGTGTTTCTGCATGTTCATGCAGCCGCACGGCTGTTTTTTTGCGTCCCTTCGTCGTTCTTTTTTCGTTTACAAAATTCTCTCTTGACATCCCCGTCCGGCTGTGCTATAATGGGTTTACTAAAATAAACTCCCGCCCGGGTTCGGGATATGGACGTCTCGGCGACGGCGCGGACGCAGACAAATGCATGAAGCACATCCAGTCCCGCGTGGGCATCTGGCTGGCGGAACATTCCTGAAACACAAAAAGATTATTCACGGAGGTACCATCATGAAACGCTTTCTCTCTCTTCTGACGGCAGTTCTGCTGGCTGTCACCGCGCTTCCCTCTGCCGTCCTCGCAGCCGAACCGGCAGCCGCTTCCTTCACCGACGTCTCGCCGGAGGACTGGTTCCATGATTCCGTCACAACCGTATCGAAAGCCGGCCTCATGATCGGCAAAGGGGACGGCGTCTTCGATCCAGAGGGGCATATCACCTACGCGGAAGCGCTCACGATTGCGGCCCGTGTGCATGCGATCCTGACGACCGGCTCCCCGGACGCCGCGGATCGCTATTACGAGGATCACAAAAACGAAGAGGTGTACCCGGAACCGAATCGGCCGTGGTACCGGACCTATTCTCAATATGCGGAGCGCAATATCAGAGGATTCGCCTCCTTGGAAACCACGGATCTCAGTGTCCGCCGGAATTTCGCGCGCCTGCTCGCGGCGGCGGTCGGAGACGGTGCGGCAGAGATCAATGAGGTCGTTCCGGGCGCCATCCCCGATCTCGAGGAAAACGCGCTGACCGCGGGGATCTACCGTCTGTACCGCGCGGGCATCCTCACGGGGAACGACGCGCGCGGCACCTTCCTGCCCGACACACCGATCCGCCGGTGCGAAGCCGCCGCCATCGCCGCCCGGATCCTCGATCCCGCCCTGCGCAGGCGGTTTACCCTCACGGAGGCGCACCCCTTCGACACGACCCTCACCGCGCCCGGCGGATGGTACACCCTGACCGTCCCCGCCTGGTGGGAAGGCGAGGTTCTGCCGTGGTCGGGCACAAACAATCGAGACGTATCCCGCATGGATTTCTACTGCCGCACGGAGGTCGAACGGAACGAGTACGGCGGGTGGCTCGGCGGCATTGGCGTCATGCCCCACAGGGAAATCCACGGCTGGCAGTGGGCGGTCATGGAGATCGCGACGGTGACGTATCCCGACGGGCAGACCTACGACGTCACCCTGCACATGCCCAGCGACGTGCAGTTCACGGTCGGGGATTCGGCGGACTATGACCGCGCATCCCGGTCCCTGCGCACCGTCGCCTCCGCCATGCAGTTCCCGGAAGGCTGCGAGGTCATCCTGCACGCCGATGCTGCCCGCGAGCTCCTGCAGAACGCGCTCATCGAGGCGTACGAAAACACCTACGGACCCTTCACGCCGCTGGAAACCAAGCCCGACGGAGTCGTCGCGGACAGCGAATACCTGCGCTGGGTGATCCCGCACCTCGAGGTCTCCGAAGAAACGGACGAATACTACGAATTCCCGGTGATCTTCCCGTTCCGGGTGGACAAGCGCACGGGCGAGATCTTCAAGCATTACAATGGCCTCGATCCGTTCACCGTGCCCTTCGATCCCCATGCCCCGAACGCGCTGGCGTTTGCCGGGTGACGACGTCGGGGGCATAAGCAAGAAAGGAAACGGTGAAACCGGAAAATAAAGAAATGACCGTGAGCTGCACGTCAAACCAGCTTCACGGCCGTTCTCTTTATTCTGTTTTTACTCCGCGTAGATCGGGAACTTCGCGCAGAGCGCGGCGACCTCCGCGTCGATGCGTTCGCGGCTGCCGTCAAAGTCCCGGATGGCGTCGGCGATCCAGCCCGCGATCTGCTTCATCTCGGGCTCGCGGAATCCCCGCGTCGTCACGGCGGGCGTTCCGATCCTCAGGCCGCTCGTCACGAACGGGCTCAGCGGCTCGCCGGGGATCGTGTTCTTGTTCGCGGTGATGTGCACCTCGTCGAGGCGGCGTTCGAGCTCCTTCCCCGTCACGCCCGCGTTTGTGAGCTTGAGGAGCATGAGGTGGTTGTCCGTGCCGCCGGAGACCAGCTCCACGCCGCGCGCGAGCAGTTCCTCGGAAAGGCACTTCGCGTTGACGACGATCTGATGCTGATACGCTTTGAATTCATCGGTGAGGGCTTCGCCGAGCGCGACCGCCTTCGCCGCGATGATGTGCATGAGCGGACCGCCCTGCGTGCCCGGGAACACCGCCTTGTCGATGGCCTTCGCGTATTCCTCCCGGCAGAGGATCATGCCGCCGCGCGGACCTCTCAGCGTCTTGTGCGTTGTCGTGGTGACGACATCGGCATACGGGACCGGGGACGGATGCTCGCCCGCCGCGACAAGCCCCGCGATGTGCGCCATGTCGACCATCAGATACGCCCCGACCTCGTCCGCGATCTCCCGGCAGCGCGCGAAGTCGATCGTCCGCGAATACGCGCTCGCGCCGACGATGATCATCTTCGGCTTCGCCTCGCGCGCGATCTCAGCCATTTTGTCGTAGTCGATGCGCTCCGTCACGGGGTCCACGCCGTAGGGGACGATATGGAAATACTTTCCGGAGATGTTCACCGGGGAGCCGTGGGAAAGGTGCCCGCCCTCCGCGAGATTCATGCCGAGGACGGTGTCCCCCGGCTGACAGAGGGCGAAGAACACGGCCAGATTGGCGTTCGCGCCGCTGTGGGGC
>JAFYBI010000015.1 GCA_017540285.1 Clostridia bacterium
ACGTCGATTTCGACGACGCGGGCTCCATCGGCAAGCGCTACCGCCGTCAGGACGAGATCGGCACGCCCTTCTGCATCTGCTATGACTTCGACTCCGTCGAGGACGGCTGCGTGACGATCCGCGACCGCGACACCATGGACCAGGTGCGCATGCCGATCGCCGACGTCGCCGCCTACCTCGAAGAAAAACTCGCGTTCTGATCCCCGCATCCGATCCATCGATTCATCCGATTCATCCAAAAGGAGTGAACGACATGACCATCTCTCTGACCTCCGGCAGCACGTCCGGCGTGGTGCGCACCTACGGCGGCGAGCTCGTCTCCTTCAAGGCGGGCGGCCTCGAATATGTCTGGCAGGGCGATCCCGCCCACTGGAACGGACAGGCGCCGATCCTCTTCCCCGTCTGCTGCTCGGCGAAGGACAACAAGATCGCGTTCGACGGCGTCGAATATCCGATGCCGAAGCACGGCCTGGCCCGCAAGCGCGAATTCGAGCCGATCCTGATCGCGAAGGACCGCGTCGTCCTCGAACAGCGCGAAACCGAAGAGACCCTCCAGAGCTTCCCGTTCTGCTACTCCCTCAAGGCTGACTACACCGTCCGCGAAGACGGCTTCTCGGCGACCTTCACCGTGAAGAATCTCGACAAAAACGAAATGACCTTCTGCATCGGCGGCCATCCGGGCTTCAACGTCCCGCTCTGCCCCGAGGACGGCGGCTTCGAAGAGCACAGCCTCTTCTTCGAGGATGCCGAGGGCTGCACCGCCTCCATCACCAAGGACGGCTACATGAACGCCGAGGTGCCGAAGCTCGACATCCTGAAGGGCACGAACGAGCTGCCCCTCGTCTGGTCGGACTACGACAACGACGCGATCATCCTCGAAAACCTTCCGAAGAAGACCGTCTGCCTCCTGTCCCGCCGCTCCGGCAAGGGCTTCCGGTTCGATTTCGAGGGCTTCGACGCGCTCGGCCTCTGGACGCCCGATCACAAGCACTCCCCCTTCATCTGCCTCGAACCGTGGAACGGTCTCCCGGCGGACGTGGCGGAAACTACCGACGCGAAGAGCAAGAAATACGCGAAGACCATCGCCCCCGACGCGGAGTATTCCGTCGGCTACGCGGTGACGGTCATCCGGTAAGATGGAATTATCGAACCCCTCGGTCGTGCGGGAGCTGCTCGCGAAATACGGACTCTCCCCGAAAAAGGGATACGGCCAGAACTTCCTCATCAACCCGCGCATCCCCCGCGAGATCGCCGAGGTCTCCCGCGGATACGTCCCCGGGGACCGGCCTGCCGGCGTGCTCGAGATCGGTCCGGGCGTCGGTTCCCTGACACAGCGGCTCGCGGAAGAATACGACCGGGTCGCGGCTGTGGAGATCGACCGGGGGCTGATCCCGCTTCTCGGAGAGGTGCTCGCGGACTGCGGCAATGTCCGGGTGATCGAGGCGGATTTCATGAAGCTCGACCTGCCCGCCTTCCTCGACGAACAGTTCGGAGATCTCCTGCGGGACGGCGGAACGGTCAGCGTCTGCGCGAATCTGCCGTACTACATCACCTCCCCCGTCCTGATGAAGCTGTTCGAAGCCTTCCCGCCCGAGCGTCCCGTTCCCTTCGGCTCCGTCGTCGTGATGGTGCAGCTCGAAGTGGCGCGGCGGCTTGCGGCAGGCGCAGGAGGAGCGGATTACGGCGCGATCACGGCGCAGATTGCCCTGAAATGCCGGGCGGAAAAGCGGATCGACGTCTCTCCGGGGAATTTTCTCCCGCCGCCGAAGGTCTCCTCCGCGGTCATCGCGCTCGTGCCCCACGGCGGGATCCGGGAAATCTATCCCGGCGCTCCCGGGGACGACGAAGCATGCCGCGCATTCGCGGAAAAGG
>JAFYBI010000197.1 GCA_017540285.1 Clostridia bacterium
TGTCGACAGCTTGAGAGGCCTCACACTTCCGCGAGGCCCTTTCCTTCCGGGGAACGCAGCAAACGGAAGCGGGCGCACCCCAAGAAGAAAATGCCCCCTCGTATTCCTGTGAGATCAAAAATAAAAGGAGAAGCTTTCCATGAAAAAGATCCTGTCCTGTATCCTGATCCTCGCGCTTCTCTGCACAGCTCTGCCCATAGGCTGTGCGGCGGAAGAACAGGCCCCGGACTTCTCGGTGATCCTTCCGGAAGACTTCGAAGCACAGGGGACCCGGCGCTACCCGGTCCTCTATCTCATTCCCGAGGACGGTCTCTCAGAGACCTCGGAGATCATCCTCGATCAGATCCGTCAGTCCCTCTTGACGGACGAGGTCATGGACATGCTCGTGGTCTGCCCGCGGTTTTCCTCCCCCGCGGAGGGCGGCGACGCCTTCGCGCAGATCGAGGCGATCGTCCGGGCGGTGGACGAGCAGTATCCGACGATCCCGGACAGTGCGTTCCGCGCCGTCGCGGGCGTGGGTGACGGCGGATATCTGGCGGCGATGCTCTGCTACTCGGACGCGGAAGGGCAGCTCCGGAAAGAGCCGGGCCTCTTCTCGCTCCTCGGCTGCCTCAGCGGGCACTTCGCCGCGGAGGGCAATATCTGGCTTCCGTGCTACGGCAGCTTCTCCGAGCTGCTGCAGAACGGGAAGTTCTCCAATGCGGATGCGCTGCGGTTTTACAGCTTCCTGAGCGCCGCCTCCGAGGATCCCGAGAGCTACCGGGAGGGCGGCGCAAATGACGTGATCGCCTGCTTCATCCGGCAGGGCGCCGCCTATGGCGGCGTATTCGCCGACTACTGGGGGAACGCGGACGAGAGCAACATGAACCTCACGATCCGTCACGGCGCGGATGATGAGAGCTTCCGCCGCGGCGCGGTCCATTCCATGCTCGCGGGCATGTCCGACAAGCTGGTCCTGCCCATGCTCGAGGGCACGCTTCGCGTCACGCCGCAGGCTGCGGGCGCGGAAGTTGAACAGATCTCCGCAGAGGCGGAGCTGAACGTCTCCGAAAGCTGCCTGCTCTGCCTCGGCGAGGCGGAGGAGGCCGCAAACGGCATTCCGAACGGCGTTTCTCTCTCCCTCGTGCTGCGGGATCCCGAGAGCGGTGAGACGCTCGCCGAGGCTGCCGCTCCGGACGGGACGGCAGAGCTGCCGAATCTGGTCCTCTCCGATCACGCCGACGTCTGCCTCCGCGCGTCTCTTCTCGGCATGACGACGCAGCTCGCGTCCGTACCGCTGCTTCGCATCCGCGCCTCGGGCGATGCGCCGGAGGAAAAGCTGGTCGACCTCGCGGGCGAGTGGAAGTTCCTCGCCGCGCCTTCGGTCACGCCGGGCGAGCTGCCCGCGCCGGAGGAATACGCGGCCTGGGAGAGCGTCGTTCCGGGACTCGGCTGGTGGGACAGCGCCTTCTCCGCCGTCACGGATATGAAGGCCTATTCCGGCTATGCCTGGTATGCCAAGGACTTCACGATCCCGGCCGACTTCCCGGCGGGCGGCTATACGCTCGCACTCGGCTGCTTTGACGAGACGGATCTCATCTTTGTCAACGGCACGATGGTCGGCGGGACGGGGCTCGATCCCGAGAGCTGGCAGCATGAGGCCGACTGCTGGGATACCGAGCGGCAGTACACGGTCGACGCTTCGCTGCTGCAGATCGGCGGCGAGAACAGCGTGCTGGTCCTCACGCACAATCTCTCCGGTGACGGCGGCTGGTACAGCGGCCATCCGACGCTGTACGCGCCGGAGGCCTGGCAGGCCGTCAGCGGAGGCGGAGAGGCGCTCGGCGAGACCGTCACCGGCCGCTTCTTTGAACTGGAGATCCCGGCGACGGACATGCCCGACGGAGAAGAGACGGAGCACCTGCTCATCTGCCTGCCGGACGGCTACTTCGCGCCCGAAAACGCCGAGCGCCGCTATCCGGTCGCCTATCTTCTGCACCAGCTCAACAGCACCGGCCGCTCCTACGCGATCGACGGCCTGGATACGCTGCTTGCGGAGGCAATGCGCGGCGGCGAGATCCGTGAAATGATCCTGGTCGCCCCGGAAAGCTCTCCGGACAGCTTCTGGATGGACGGCTGGGACAGCCTTGTAGCCGAACAGATCGTCCCGTATATCGACGCAAACTACCGGACCGTCCCCGACGCGGGGCACCGCATCGTGGCCGGCGCCTCGATGGGCGGACACGGCGCCTTCCATCTGGCGCTCCGCTATCCGGAGCTTTTCCGCCATGTCATCAGCTACTTCGGAGCGATCAACATGGGCTCGAATCCGCTCGAGCAGATCCGCGCCGCCGCGCCGGAAGAGCTTGCGGACTGCGATCTGTATTTCATCTGCGGCTTCATGGACCTGTACAAGTTCAGCCTTCCCGCGATCGAGCTCGACAGGATCCTGCGGGAAAAGAACATCGAGCACTGGTTTGAGCTCGGCTGCGGCGGCCACGACAGCGCCTTCTATCTGCCCTACGCGGTCGATTCCTTCGCCTGGCAGAGCGCACGTCTCGATCCGTGATCCGGGCATCATGCCAAACAGAACGAAGCCCCGCCGAACGGCGGGGCTTCATTCTGTCGTCAAAGAGTCGACAGCTTGCAAAGCAGTTCGTTTTTTTTTTCGCGGCGCGATGAAGGCATCGCGCCCTACGCGGGTAAACCGCTCGGTTTCAAGTTCCGTGACGGGGCGAGGGCGCCCCGCCCTACGCGGATAAACCGCCTCTGCCCGTAGGGGCTGACGCCCTCGGCAGCCCGGCGGGATCGGCGTGAGAACATGCGGAGATCCCGGACGAATCCGTATCCTCTGTACGGATCCGCTCGGGATCCTATCGTGATTTGGGAGGAAGGAACGCCGGGAAGGGTTCTCCCCTATGTCGTCATCCGAGATTCGGGCCATTCTTATCGATTTTGCAGCGCGCCAGATTTTTTGCCTCTCAAGCCGTCGTCGTTATTTCAAAAGCACGGAACGGGCGCTCCCGACGGGGCCATCGCGCGCGGAGCGCAGCAGATCCTGCAACCGAATTGTTTCCGAGACGAAACCGAATCAACATAAATGCGAACTATTTTGACCACAAACACGAAAAAAACACCAAATAAAACTGATTTTTTCTCCTAA
>JAFYBI010000016.1 GCA_017540285.1 Clostridia bacterium
GAGCCATCGGCGGACTGCTTCCCGGGGATCGGCGTGCGGCGTCGGGAAGGCGTCGTTCGCGGAAAGGGCGAACTGTGCCCCGCATGGGAGTTTTTTGCGGAGTAAGAAGGGAAGAGAGAAAACAAAGGCTGTCGTTTTTTGACAGCCTTTTGCTTATTTGTTCAGCTTCAGAAGCCTCTCGGCGTTTTTTCCGAAGAGCTTTTCCTTCCGCTCGGAGGGGAGGGGAAGCGCGTCGAGCCAGCGGAAGGTTTCGAGCGGCGACGCCCACGGACAGTCCGAGCCGAACAGGATGCGCTCTGCGTCGTGCTTCCCGAGCAGCCGCGCGGCCTGGGCCGGATCGAGGTTCATGAGCATGCCGAGGGAGGCGTCGATGTACAGATCATGCCCGATCAGCATTTCTTCGACCTCGTCATACAGCGCGTTGCCGCCGAAGTGCGCCGCGACAAGGACGGTTTCGGGGGAACGCTCCATGCGGCGCAGGATCCGCTCGGGCGTCGCGTGAATCAGAGCGGGCGAATACACATCGAATCCGGCGTGGATGAGAACGAACATCCCGTATTCCGAACAGAGCGAAAAGATGTCGTCAAACGCGGGATCGTCGATGAAGAATCCCATATAATCGGGGTGGAGCTTCAGACCGGGGATCCCCGCGCCGTGCAGCCGATCGATCTCCCGCTCCGGATGCGGATAATCGGGATGGATGCTCCCGAGAGGGGTGAAGCGGTCGCCTCTCTCCCGGAGAGTTTGGATGGCGAAGGAATTGACGTTCTCCGTCTGGTGCGCGTTCGTTGCGATGTTGCAGATCACCGACCGGTCGATGCCGGAGAGGCGCATCAGCGAATCGAGGCCGTCAAGGGTGCCGTCGGTGACGGGCGGGACGCGGATCGGTTCCGACAGCGCAGCCATGGCACGCGGCGCGAGGCTGTCGGGAAAAGCGTGAGTGTGGAAATCGATAAGCATGGGACCCTCCGGGCCATTCGGATTCGATCAAACGATTAAAAGTATAATACCTGAAAATGAGAGGCCGACGGCAGAAATGTGAATTTACTTTTAATATTGCGGGAATATCTTGATTATCACCGGGAAATGCGGTATGATTAGTACAATGGGGCAGAATGGTTTTCCTTTTGCCCAATGATCCTGTTATCCCAGATTCACAACTTGATCATCACCATTCTTCTGGAGGAACTATGGAGAAACTTTTAAAGGACGGCGGCGCCGGATGCGCGTATCCGAAGACCGCCGAGGCGTTCCGCGAGCTCCTCGTCCGGGATGAAAAACCCGGCGCGGACGGATCCCTCAGCGCACGGGAGCGGCTCATCGCCCTCTTTGACGAGGGGACCTTCACCGAGCTCGGCGCGTATGCCGTCAGAAGACGCGACAGCGAACCCGCATCCGACGGCGCGCTTGAGGGCGTGATCGGCGGCTACGGCGCGGTGGACGGATGTCTCGTCTATGCCTTTGCCGAAGATCTTTCCCGCACGAAGGCCGCCGTCAGCGACGCGACCGCCGATAAGATCGCGAACGTCTACCGCCTCGCCGTGGAAAACGGATGCCCCGTCGTCGGCTGCTTCGACAGCGCGGGCGCAGACCTCGTGGCAGGCGTGCGCGCGCTTGCCGGTTACGGACGGATCATGAAGTCCGTGAGCGCCGCTTCCGGCGTCATTCCGCAGATCGCGGTGGTGTCCGGCGCGGCTCAGGGCGCATCCGCCGTGATCGTGTCGATGTTCGATTTCGTCGTCGCTGCGGAGAAATCCGTGGTGAGCGTCAGCCCGGCCTTTGTCGTCGGCGGCGGAACCAGCGAGGACACAGCCGCATGCGGCATCGCGACCGTCCCCGTCAAGGACGACGTCGAAGCGATGAACACCGTCCGCAGACTGCTCGCATCGATCCCCTCCAACAATGAAGAAGGCGCGGTGGAAACCGTCTCCTCCGACGATCCCGACCGGGAGATCGACCTCTCCTCCTTTGCCGCCGACCGCGACGCCCGCGCATTGCTCGCTCTGATCGGCGATGCCGGTTCCTTCACGGAGATCGGCGAAAAGACCGCTCCTTCCGTCGTCACGGGATTCGTCTCCTTCGACGGCACGGTCTGCGGCGCGGTTGCCACCGACCATGCGACGGACGGCGGACGTCTCACGTCTCTCGGTGCCCGCAAGGCCGCAAAGTTCGTGAACTTCTGCGACTGCTTCGGCATCCCGGTCGTCACGCTCGTCGATTCCGAGGGCTTCGCCGTGTCCGCCTCCGAGGAGAAGACCCCCTTCGCCGCGGAACTCGCCAAGCTGGCTTCTGCCTACGCATCCGCGAAAACGCCGCTCGTCACGCTCGTGACCGGCTGCGCCTACGGCTCCGTCTTCTCCGTCCTCGCATCGAAATCGCTCGGCGCGGACGTCGTCTTCGCCCTCGATTCCGCAAGGATCTCCTGCCTCACCCCCGCATCCGGCGTCGCGCTCCTCTGGAACGACCGGATCACGGGTTCCGTGACGCGCGAATCGCTCGAAACCGAATGGGAGGAGACCGAGGCGAACGTCATTCACGCCGCCAGAGCGGGGGAGGTCGACGATATCATCGCCGCCGCCGAGGTCCGTCAGAGAGTGACGTCCGCCGTCCTGATGCTCTCCGGCAAATCCGCCGCCGCGCCGAGACGCCGTCATGCCAATCTTCCTCTGTGATCGGAGGTGACGATATGTCCGTTTTCTTAGCAGCTGAATTCGCGTACGGGACCCTCAGCGAGAAGTTCGCGCTCTGCGGACGCATGATCCTCACCGGTCTCGGCACCGTGTTCCTCGTGCTCTGCATCCTCTGGGGCGTCATCGCGCTCTTCGGGGCGGTCGCCAAGGCGCAGGCAAAGCGGGAACGCGAACGCATCATGGAGCAGGTGAAGAACTCCCCGGCTCCGAATATCGAGAAACCCGCCGACCAGCCCGCTCCCGAAGAGGTTTACGAGGAGCCGGAGGAGGATGAGGGCGCGCTCATTGCCGTCATCACCGCCGCCATCGAAGCGTACCGCGCCGCAGAGGGAGCCGCTCCCGGTTCCTATCGCGTGGTTTCCTTCAAGCGCAAAAACACCAGAAAAAGCTGGAACGGTCCCATCGGCGACTGATCCTGAATCACGACTGAATATTTGTGGAGGCACACATGAAAAAATACAACGTCACCGTCAACGGCGTCACCTATGAAGTCCTCGTCGAGGAGGCCGATTCCGCATCCGCCGCGGCTCCCGCGCCTTCTCCGGCTCCGACAGCTGCCCCGAAAGCGCCTGCCGCTCCGAAAGCTCCCTCCGCCCCGAAGGCAGCTCCTTCCGCCGCGCAGGGCGGGATCAAGGTCACCGCGCCCATGCCCGGCACCATCCTGAAAATGAACGTCAAGGTCGGCGATACCGTGAAGGCGAACGATCTCGTCTGCGTGCTCGAGGCCATGAAGATGGAGAACGAAATCTTCGCGAAGGAAGGCGGGGTCGTGAAGACCGTCGACGCGCCCCAGGGCTCCTCGGTCAACTCCGGCGACACCATCATCACGCTGGGCTGATTTTACTCCCCTCCATTTCATCAACAGGAGTGATAGAAAGTGAGCTTTTTTACCAACATATACAACACCACGGGGCTTCCGATCCTCTTTGAAGATCCGGTCCATCTCGTCAAGACCCTCGTCATGTATGTGATCATCGGACTGCTCTTCTACCTGGCGATCGTGAAGAAGTTCGAGCCGCTCTTGCTCTTGCCCATCGCGTTCGGCATGCTGCTCGCCAACCTCCCCGGCGCGAATCTGTACCACATGGAGCTCTTCATCCATGAGGACGGCTCGCCCATCAACATGCAGCAGATCGCCGAGCAGGGAAATCTGATCGACTTTCTGTATCTCGGCGTCAAGCTCGGCATCTATCCGTCGCTGATCTTCCTCGGCGTCGGCGCGATGACGGACTTCTCCGCGTTGATCGCCAACCCGAAGTCCCTTCTCATGGGAGCGGGCGCGCAGCTCGGCGTGTTCGTCGCGTTCTCCGGCGCGATCCTGCTCGGCTTCACCCCGCATGAAGCGGGCTCCATCGGCATCATCGGCGGTGCGGACGGCCCGACGGCGATCCTCGTCACCAAGACCCTCGCGCCCCATCTTCTCGGCGCGATCGCGATCGCAGCCTACAGCTACATGGCGCTCATCCCGATCATCCAGCCGCCGTTCATGAAGCTCCTCACCACGAAGGAGGAGCGCTCCATCGTCATGACGACGCTCCGCCCTGTCTCGAAGGTCGAAAAGATCCTCTTCCCGATCGTCGTCACCCTCGTCGTCACCCTGATCGTCCCGGATGCCGCGCCGCTCATCGGATTTCTGATGCTCGGCAATCTTCTGAACGTCTCGGGCGTCTGCGACCGGCTCTCCAAGACCGCGCAGAACGAGCTCATGAACATCGTGACGATCTTCCTCGGCGTCTCGGTAGGCGCGACGGCGAACGCGGACAATTTCCTCGCGCTGTCCACGATCAAGATCATCATCCTCGGCCTC
>JAFYBI010000198.1 GCA_017540285.1 Clostridia bacterium
CGCACTTTCTATCTTGGTGAACGAACTTGCCAAGGCAGGCTTCACGAAGGGTACGGATCCCTTCGGCCGCAGGCGAGTTCGTCATTTGCCCGCGGGGGCTCCCCGCACGGGCACCGCCCGGCAGCCCGGTCCGTTCAAAGGCACGCGTAGAGGATGTTCCGCAGCCGCGGGGAAATGAACGGCTCCTGATTGTTCCACAGATGCTGCGTGTACGTCAGCGATACCCGGTTTTCCGGATCGAGGATCACCCAGACGCCCGCCGCGCCGCCCCAGCCGAATTCGCCGACCGGCCCGATCGAGCCGCCCGCCGCACGGTCCACCATCGTCCGCACGCCGAAGCCGTATCCGTAGCCCGCGAGCTGGGACCAGTTGTAGTTCGTCCGCTGGCGCTCCGTCAGGGTGTCGCTCCGCCACAGATCGATCGTGCGGGGCGAAAGGTACCGGTATCCCTCGCGGGAAAGACCGCCGTTCGCGATCGTCTGAGCGAATTCCGCGTAGTCCGCGCAGGTCGAGAGAATGCCCGCGCCGCCGGAATCGTAGTCCGGCCCGAGGATGTGTCCGCAGGTGTTGTTCGTCGGGAGATATTTGCCGAGATCGTCCCGCCAGTTGTACTGCACCGCGAGCCGCTTCCTCTTCTCCTCGTCCGGGAGATTGTACGACGTGTCCGCCATCCCGAGCGGGTCGAAGAGAACCTCCCGGGCATAGTCCCGGAGACGCTTGCCCGCGACGACCTCCACGAACGCGCCGAGGACGTCCTGGCAGAGGCTGTACTGCCACAGCTCGCCCGGCTCGAAGCAGAGCGGGGACTTCGCGATGGCGCGCGCCACCTCCCGCGTCGGACAGCGGCCTCCCGTCGCCGTCCGAACCTCCTCGACCGCCGGCGTGCCGAAGTTGTAGTCGAAGCCCGCCGTCATGGTGAAGAGATGGCGCACGAGGATGGGCCGCTTCGCCGGAATGATCTCCTCATGCCCGTCGACGCGGGTGCGCACCGTCATGTCGCGGAACTCCGGCATGTACTCCGCGAGCGGATCGTTCATCGTGAACTTTCCCTCTTCGAGGAGGCGCATGCCGAGGGAGGAGGTGATGACCTTCGAGGCCGACCAGAAGAAGTAGAGCTCGTCGCCCCGCATCGCGCGGCCTGCCTCCCGGTCCGCCCACCCGGTCGTGTAGCGGTACACGGTCTCGTGATCCTTCGTCACGATGCAGTCGTTCCCCGGGATCCGCCATCCCACGAGGAAATCCTGAAACGCCTTCAGTCTTGTGAAATCCATTGCCGTTTCCTCCGTCCGATGAATCAGTCGAGAATGTAGATTTCCATGTCGGTCACGTACCCTTCCGCCATCATCAGGGGGGCGTTCGGGTCGTCCGCGGGCATCCAGACGGCGATTTCCCACGGGTCGAAGTTGGACCCCCGCTCCTCCACGACGCGGTAGCCGAAATCATAGCGGTTGTTCTTCACGTACATCTTCGTCCCGAGCGCAAAGTAGTTGAAGTCCGCCGCGACGGTGCGGCTGCTGACATAGTTCCCGGAGAAGGTGTATTCGCTGGTGCTGTAATACGTCGCCGGGCAGGTGAAGTGATAGGCGTAGGAGTAGGTCACGCCGTCCTTGCCGACGAGGGTCCCGCCGACGCCGACCTGGACCTTCTCCGGCACCATCGCCGTGACGACCTCTTCCCAGTCGAGGCGGCGGTCGAATTCCACGCCGTTCTTGTAGGCGACGGTGTAGTGCATCACGGACTGGCCGTCGACGCCCTCCTGCAGGGTCCTCACGTCTCCGCGCGGGACCGTGTCGACGCCGACTTCCTCCCGTGTATGGGCGATCGTCTGCGGAATGTCCTCGGTGGTGTAGACGTACTTGTCCACCGTGATCGTCTGATCCGACGCGAGCCAGTCGTTCCAGAGGTCGACCGACGCGCGCTCTCCTTCCTCGAGGGTGATCCCGTTGTTCGCGAGAAGCGCACCGAGTGTCGTCGCCACGGTCTGGACCGTCAGATCCGGGCGGTCATAGAAGTCCACGACGATCCAGTATTTCGGCAGCTCCGGCGCCGTCCACGCGTCCTCCCCGGATCCGGAGGTCGACGGCGGGTTGAGCTGCACGTCCGTCTCGGTGCCCGTCACCGGGTCCTGCTGTGCCGGGGTGTCCAAACCGGGAGCCTCGTCCGGGTTTTCCGTGTTTTCCTGATTTTCCGTATTTTCGGGCGTCTGCGTGTCCGCCGGCGTGCCCGGATCCTCCGTATGTTCGGAGGTGTCCGTATTCTCCGACGGTTCGGTCCCTGCGGGATCTGTCTCACGGATGGGCGGGAGCGCGTCGTTTGCATCGTTTGGCGCGTTCGTCTGTCCGTCATCCGTTCCGTCGGGGGTGACGATGCCGGGATCCTTTGCCCGGTTCGCCTCGGCTCGGTTCTTCGCGACGGCGACGGCGGTCCCGATCCCCGCGCCGATCACGAGAACGGCGGCGAGGGCTGCGGCGATCAGCATGGCGCGCTTGCGCTTCTTTTCCGCTTCTGCCTTCCGGCGTTCCTGCTCTTCGCGGTGGCGGGCTCTCTCCGCAGCCTGGAGCTGGCGCGTCCGGGTCAGGTCCTCGTTGCGGGGACGGACCGGGATGTGCTTCGTCATGGCGGAGGTCTTCTTCGGACGCTCGCCCGCGGGAGCCTTCGCTTCGGGACGCGTGACGATGGGAGCGGCGGTGGTCACGCGGGAGTGGCGCGCGCCGAGGATGCGCTCCGCGACGTCCGCGAGATCGCCGTCCTCCTCCTCATAAATTTCGTTATCTTCGTATTCGGCCGTTTCGGAATCCCCGTATTCTTCCCAGCTGCCGGACGGGCGATCTTCGTTTTCGCCTCCGGCGATCTCATATCCGCCGTGCGGCGTTTCATTTTCCAACATATCCGTGGGTCCTTTCCAAAAATGCTGCGAGTATATTATAGCACACAAACGGATTTTGTGCAAGAGGGAAGTGCAACGAATTGTGAATTATGAATGAAGAATGAAGAACAAAACCCCATCCTTCCCCGTCCCGCCGCTTGACATTTCGCTCCGCGGTATGCTATAATGAGACAAATCCGCATGTTGCAAAGGAGTTCACCGATGAAACTCAGAAATCCCGATCTTCTCACCCTGTATACCGCGAACGAGTCCTTTGCGGAACGTCTGCCGAACGCCCCGGGCAGCATTTTCGTCCGCGGCGATATCGAACTCTCGACCACCCTCTACGAGCAGGCCGGCACGCTCGCCGTCAAGGTCCGCGCCGACACGACCCCGCTCACGTGGATCCGCCTCCGCTGGAACTTCACCGAAGAGGAGCGGCGGAACGAGCCCGTCAGGATCCTCGGCGACCACTGGGAACGCGGCTACGGCGACCTCGTCTGGCGCGGGATCGAGCCGGGCCGCATGATGCCGTGGTACATCCTCGTCTCGAACGGCTCCGACGCCTGCCCCGACACCGCGGGACGCCGCACCGAGGGCTTCGGCGTGCGCGTGCGTCCGGGCGCGATCTGTGCCTGGCAGTACGACGGCGCGGGCGTGACCCTCTGGGC
>JAFYBI010000199.1 GCA_017540285.1 Clostridia bacterium
CTTCGGCTCGACGACGATCATCTTCTTGACGTCGAAGAAGCCGTCGTCGGTGCGGGCGATCATGGTGGAGTGGTCGTTCGATGCGTTCTTTCCGACCAGAACGGTGGTGCAGGACATGGATTATTCTCCTTTTATACAATCAGAATGACAAAACTTTGTTGGAAGCGGGAAGGGGCGCGGAAAAAGCAGCCGATGAGGCTTCGGCATCGCTTCCTGCCGGTTTCAGAGGATCCCCCGTTTCGCGAGCTCCCGGCGCAGATCGTCGACCCCGCCAAAGACGATGCCGTCCCAGCCGCATGCCTTCGCGGCTTCGATGTTCGGCGGCCAGTCGTCGATGAAGAGGCATTCCTCCGGGCAAAGGCCGAAGACCTCGGCAAACTTTGCATAGATCTCCGGATCCGGCTTCAGAAGGTGATAATCCGCCGAGACGAATTCGCCCCTCACGAACCGCAGCGCGGGGATGCGGACGCGGAAGCGGTGAAAGGCCTCCCCGGCGTTCGAGAGCAGATAGAGCTGATAACCCGCCGCCGCGAGCTCGCCCGCGAGAGAATCCATTCCCTCGACCGGGGAAGTCAGCTCGTACCAGCGGACAAACTGCTCCGCCGTCTCCCGCAGCCTCTCGGGCACCCGCGCGCGGACACGTTCCGTGAGCTCCGCTTCGGTGACGTCGCCGCGGTCCTGCAGGATCCAGTCGGGGTGGCGGAAGATCGCGCCCTCGATGATGCGGCGGTCTTCCGGGACCAGGGCGGCGAGGGCCTCCGTCGGATAAAAGTGATAGAGCACCTCGCCCATATCGAATACGATGTTTCGGATCATGTCGCCTCCGTGCCGAAGATTTGCCCTCCCGCCGCGAGGACCTTTTCGGCGATGTGGTAGTGTCCGGCCTCGGTCGGATGCACGCCGTCCCAGAGCCAGAGATCCCTGCCGTCGTGCCGGGCGAACCGGACGAAATCGTCCTGCAGGGGGATGAAGAGGGAATCCGTCTCCTCCGCGATCTCCCGGACGGTGCGGCAAAGGTCCGTGAAGATCGCCGTGCGCCGGGGATCGTCGGCGATCAGGAACGGTTCGAGCAGGATGAACCGCACGCCGGGCGAGACCTCTCCGACCCGGCGCAGAAGCGAGCGGTAGACCGTCCCGTATTCCTCCGGCCGCATCCTTCCGTCCGCGATCGCGGAGCAGTCGTTGACGCCGATGAGGAGCAGCATCACGTCCGGGCGCTCGTCGAGGGCATCCTCCTGCCACCGGAGCATGAGGTCCTTCACCGTATTCCCCGAGACGCCGCGGTTGACGCATTCGTACTTCCCGGGATGACGGCAGGTGAGCGCGCCCGTGACGACGTACGCCCACGAGTGCCCGATCTGATGGTTCTTGTCCCAGCGGGACGCCTTGTCCTTGTAGCGGTTCCCGTCGGTGATGGAATCGCCCTGAAAGAGGAGTTTCATTTCATCGGCCTCCGGTCCGGAGATCCCACACGAGCGTGCCGTTTTCCTCCCGCACGGGAACGAAGATCGGCACCTCCATGCGGTCTCCCGCGGGGCTGTTCGGCGAGTGGATCGAGAGGTACATTTTCCCGTCGAGCGCGGTGAAGAGCATGCCGTGGCCGCCGTCGTAGGTCCCGGTCATCGATTTCGAGTAGAGGAGCCGCTCGTCCTGCGTCCAGGGGCCTTCCACCGCGCCGCCGGCACTCCGGGCGATCCCGACGCAGTAGCCCGCGCTGTCCCAGTTCGACCAGAGCATGAGGAGCTGGCCGTCCGCGGTCCGGTACATCCAGCAGCCGTCCGTGACGCCGTTCTTCGCCCATTTCGCGTCGTCCGCGCGGAAGAGCTCGACGGGCTCGGAGACGAAATGCGTGAGGTCGTCCGAGAGCTTTGCAGCCGCCATCCGCCCGACGCCGTCGTCCGTGGAGGTCCATTCGTGCACGAAGACCATCCACGGCTGTCCGTCCGGGTCGACGTAAAAGGTCCCGTCGATCGCGTCCCACGTCTTCGGGGTGACGTGCCCGTTCGTGATCTCCCGGAAAGGTCCTTCCGGCGTGTCGGAGACGAGGATCACGCAGCCGCGGTGGTTGTTCTCATCCGACAGATAGGTGGTGAACATATAGTATTTTCCGTTGTACCGGTGTACCTCGGGCGCCCAGTGGCATCCCACGGCGTGTTCGGGCACATCGACGACAACGCCGAGATCGGTCCACGGTCCGGCGAGCGAGCCGCTTGTGTTCCGATAGCAGTGCCACCCGGTCCCGTAAGCGTAATACGTCCCGTCCTCCGCGAGAATGCAGGGGTCGCGGAGCTGCCGGATCGTCGATTCGACGATGCAGTCGCCCGCGTGTCCGCGGAGATCGAGGGTTTCGGGGACGGCGGTCTTTCCGTCAAAGGCATCGAGAAAGGTTTCCACAGCGCACATTCTGGCAAAGCCTCCTTTGTAGGCAATCAGGATTTTCGTTTTCCCGGCGTCGGGGTCGTGCAGAACGGAGACTGCGTAGTCTCCCTGCGAGAGTTCCTTCATGAGGGCCGCGCATTCCGGACGGTTCCGCGCCGCGACGATGATCTCGCAGTCGTGCTCGTCCCGGATGCCGCAGTCGACGACGGGAAGCTCGGCTCCCCAGCGGTCCCGGAACGCGTCGCGGATGCGGTTGTAGTCCGCGCGGACCGCGTCGTCGACGCCGAGGTCGCAGATCATCACGAAATCCGTCTCCCCGTCCCGGGCAAGCACGATCTTTTGCGAATCGGCGGGCGCGGAAGTTTCTGCGGGCAAGTCGGCGTCCGGGGGCGGGGAAGAGGCGCAGCCCGACACGAGGAAGAGCAGGGCGAGGAGCGCCGGGAAAATGCTTCGTTTCATACGCGGATCCCCTGTTCCGCTTCGTATTTCTTCACGCCGGTCCTCAGTCGGTCCAGTCCGTCTTCGAGAAGCGGGCGCGGGCAGGCGGCGTTGAGGCGGAGGAAACGCGCGCCGTCGCCGCGGTACCAGGTGCCGGGGCAGACGTACAGCCCGGTCTCCCGGCGAAGGTATTCGTGGAATTTTCCGCTGTCGTCGGTGATCTTCCCGACGTCGAGCCACATCAGATAGGTCGCCTCGGAGGGCGTGGACGCGATCTCGGGAAGCTGTTCCGCGAGGAAGCGATCGACGCGGGCTTTGTTTTGGAAGATGTAATCGCATACGGCGTCGAGCCATTCGCCTCCCTCGGTGAAGGCGGCGACGGCGGCAGGCGCGGCAAAGACGTTCGCTCCCGCGAGATCGCCGAGGGCGGAGAGGATCTTTCCGCGCAGTTCGGGATCGGCGGCGCATACGGCGGCGGTTTTCAGCCCCATGAGGTTGAAGGCCTTCGTCGGGGAGAGGAAGGTCGCGGTGACGGCGAGATTGTTTTCGCTGGCGGCGGCGAAGGGAAGACAGCGTTTGCCGGGCATCGCGATGTCGCTGTGGATCTCGTCCGAGAGCACCGTCACGCCGTGCGCGCGGCACATCTCCCCGATCCTCGCCATGGTCCGGCGGTCCCAGAGCTGCCCGGTCGGATTCTGGGGATTGCAGAAGATGAGAAGCGGCGTGTGTTCGGCGCGGAGGGCGTCTTCGAGCGCGTCCCAGTCGATGGAATAGACCGGACGTCCGCTCTCGTAAGAACGAAGCATGGGGACCTCGGCGGTCTTTCGGCCGTTCCCCTCGACGATGGCGGGGAATGCGCTGTAGATCGGGGTGAGCATCACGACGCGGTCACCGGGCTCCGAGAGCACGCGGACGGCGGTCGAGAGCGCGGGGATCACGCCGACGGCGAATCCGAGCCACTCCCGCTCGATCGCGAAGTCGTGCCGCTCCCGCCACCAGCGGATGTAGGCGCCGTACCATGCGTCGGGGAAGGTCGTGTAGCCGAAGACGCCTTCGGACGCGCGGTCGAGGATCGCCTTCTCCACGGCGGGCGCGGTCCTGAAATCCATGTCCGCCACCCACATGGGGAGCTCCGTCGGCCCGACGTTCCACTTGGCGGAATCGGTCCCGCGGCGGTTGACGGGGGTGTCGAAATCAAATGTCATAAGAACCTCCCGAATATCTGTCCAAATCCAAGTTCGATGCGCCGGAGGACCCGGCTCTGTCGGGCAGTATAGCACATAAATGTGAACAATCGCCTGACATTTCATGGATGAACGATGAAATGAAAAGGACGCGCGCCTCCTGCCCGAAAAATCGCGAAAAAACCCGGTTCCTCCGGCCGAGAGCATCCGAAAGACGCTTGCAAAACCCCGCGGAGTGTGGTATGATAAGGGCAGAACATCCTGATCCGTCCTGCGGAGGTTCCCATGCTCCTCTTCTTCGACGCCTTTTCGCATCTGCTCGTGGACGCTCTGTGCGCGGCGACGATTTTCGGACCCGTGCACGATGCGGAGGCATTCCTGTACCTGATCCTTCTCTACAACACGCTCGCCTTTTCCACGCAGTGCTTCGTCGGGCTCGCGGCGGACCGGATCCGGCGTCATGACCTCGCGGCGCCGATCTCGCTCCTCGTCACGGCGCTGGGATGCGTCCTGCCCCTGCCGCTCCTTTGGCGGATCGTCGTCATCGGATGCGGCAACAGCGTCTTTCATGTCGCCGGCGGTGCGAGGACGCTTGAAAACAGCGGCGGGCGTGCGGGTCCCCTCGGCGTGTTCGTCGCGCCCGGCGCCGTCGGATTGGCGCTCGGCACGCTCTTTCCGGGATGGGGGATCGGCTTCGCCGTTCTCGCCGCCGCCACGGCGCTTCTGCTCGTGATCGTCTCCCGACGGACGGCAGCGCGCGCGCCCGATGAGAGCGGGATCCCCGCCGGACGATCCGTCCCCGTGAAGACGCCGCTTTTGTCCGTGATCCTTTTGACCCTCGCCGTGGCGGTGCGCGCGGTGGGCGGTTCGGTCGTGTCGTTCCCGTGGAAGACCGGAGCGGTGACGGCTTTGTTTCTGACCTTCGCGGTCTGGGCGGGAAAGACGGCGGGCGGATTCGTCTGCGACCGGCTCGGCCCCTCGAAATCCGCGCTTCTGTCCGTCCCGGCCGCCGCTCTGCTCATCGCGTTCTGTGCGCCGTGGATGATCCCGTCCCTCGCCGGACAGTTTGCCCTCAACCTCACGATGCCGATCACGCTCTGGCTCCTGTACCGCGCGATGCCGGATTCCCCCGGTTTCGCGTTCGGTCTCGCCGCGTCCGCCTTGTGGCCCGGGACCATCGCCGGACTGCTCATCCCCCTGATCGGCTCGGCAGCCACCGCCCTGACGCTCGCGTCTTTCCTCTTCGGCCTCGGCGCGATCCTTTACGCTTCCAAAACCATCCGACAGGGGGAAGAGCTTCTTCTCCCGGAAAAGGAGAATGCCGCATGAAAACATACCTGACCGTCCTGTTTGCCCTCCTCTGCGCCGCGCTTCTGATCCTTCCCGCCGCGGCGGATATCATCTGGGAGCCGCCGGAGGACCTCGAGACCCTCCCGGACGAAACCGTCCCGCTCCTCCTCGACGAGACGGCGCCCGACGCGCAGAATGACGACGGCGTGACCGAAGAGGATCCCGCCGGGCAGAATTCCAATTCTCCGCTTGCCGTCGTGCTGATCGTCTGCGCTGCCGTCCTCGCCGCCGCCCTGCTCGTCTGGCTGATCGTGCGCCGCCGCACACCGCAGAAAGGAGCATGAACCGATGAAACGCATCCTTGCCCTCCTGCTTGCCGCTCTCCTTCTTGCGGCTCTCGCGCTCCCAGCCTTTGCCGACGACATCCTGGAGGAGGAACTGGTCCATCAGGAAGAGTTCCGGCAGAGCAGCGTCCCGTGGCTCGCGATCGCCGTGATCATCATCGCCGAGGCGCTTCTCGTGTGGTTCCTCGTAGTCCGCTTCCGCCGGAAGTGAGTGACCGATGAAAGGAGTCCCGTCATGAAACGCATGTTTACCGTCATCCTCACTGCCGTGCTTTCGGCTGTGCTTGCGCTGCCCGCCTTCGCCGACGTCGCTCTGAACCCCGGCGAGCTCCTCGCGTACGAATTTCGCACGAGCATCATCCCGTGGATTGTGATCGCCGTGATCCTCGTCGCGGCGGCGCTTCTCGTATGGTTCCTCGTGAGAAAACACCGGAAATGACGACCCGAAGAAAGGAGTCTGAACGCGATATGAAACGTCTTCTGTTCCGCCTCGGCGCATGGCTCTTCGCGCTGGCGCTGTCCGTTCCCGTTTTTGCCGACGCCGCGCTCCCCGGCGAAGAGGATCTCTATCAGGGGATGGTCCGGGATACGCAGCCGAACGGCATCGTATGGGCGGTGATCGGGGTGATCCTCGTCGCCGCCGCGCTGCTCGTCTGGTTTCTCGTGAAGCGGCGGCGGAAATGAGCATTTTTCTCGCCTGCGCGCTCACGGTCCTCATCGAGGTTCCTTTTCTCGCGCTTTTCGGGTACCGGAGAAGGGACGAGATCGCCGTCACGTTCCTTTCGAACGTCGTGACGAATCTGACGCTGAATCTCTCGCTGATGCTGTTTCTGCCGTACCGGATCCCGGTGATCCTCGCGGCGGAGGCGCTTGTCGTCCTCTTGGAGTTCGGGATCTACGCCCTCGCGTTCGGCGCGTCCGGGAAGCTGTTTCTCCTCACCCTCGCGGCAAACGTGTTCTCCTTCTGCGGAGGGCTTCTTCTCGCACGGGTGTTTTGAATCCGGAAAAATAAAAAATCTGCCCCGGTGAAAATCGGTAGGCAGATTTTTTCGTTTCAGAGCAATCCCCTGTCAGCGGCAAGCGCGTCGAGGGTCTCGCGGTTCAGCCAGTATGTCACGTCCTCGGGCTTGTCGATCTTTGCGTTCCCGATGAGGGAGGCGGCAAGAGAGGTGAAGCGTTCCCGCTCATCGTAGGTCTCGAAGACGGCAGCGCGCTCGATGGGGCGGATGTCCATGCGGGGCCAGAGGGCTTTGGCAGCTTCCGCGAAGACGAACAGCGCACCGTCATAGAGCTTGGCGGAGAAGCCCCCCCGATCCCCCTCGGCAGGGAAGTCCGTCTCTTCCCGCCGCGCGAGGACCTTGGCGATCCGGTCGCGGATCTCCGTGTCCTTTTTGAGGCGGATCCCGATTAGAACGCCCGCGGGTTCCGGGAGCGGGAAGACCTCCGTCGGCTCCTCCCCATCCTTCGGATAGATTTCCGCCGTGACTTCGGTGAGGAAATACGCGATGAAGGGGCGCGCATCCGCACAGAACCGTTCTGCGAGCGCAGGGCAGGCGGCGAAGCACTTTTCGCGTACCGCGGGATCCTCGGTGAAGACCGCTTTTCCCGAGAGCCGCAGGACGTCGCCCGCTTCGTTTTCGGCATACAGGCGCAGAAAAGGATGCATGGACAAGCCGCCGTAGAAACGCGAGGACTTCACCGTGTCAAAATAGAGCGCGCCGCCTTCTTCAAAGCGGAGACCCGCTTTCTTTGCCATCGGGAGGCCGTCCGGTCCGATGATCGCCGCGATCGTTCGGCCCGGCATCCCGAGAAATGCGAGGACTTCTGCCAGGGCATCCCCTGGCGCTTTCTTTTTCATGTTGTGATCCAGTTCCTTTGTTATGACGGAATCCTCCGGGGCGCGTTCAATTCACGAACTGCGCGCTGTGGAGGCTGTAATAGAAGCCTCCGGCAGCCATCAGCTCGTCGTGGGTGCCGTGCTCGATCACGCGGCCGTCCTTCAGAACGAAGATCACGTCGGCGGAGCGCACGGTCGAGAGACGGTGGGCGATGACGAACGAGGTGCGGTTCGCCATCAGGTCGGTCATCGCGGACTGGATGCGCATCTCCGTCATGCTGTCGACGTTCGAAGTCGCCTCGTCGAGGATCAGTACCGGCGCGTCGGAGATCATGGCGCGCGCGATCGTGAGGAGCTGCTTCTGCCCCTTCGAGATGTTGACGCCCTCGTCCGTGAGAACGGTGTCGTAGCCGTCCGGGAGACCGCGGATGAACGAGTCGATCCCGGCGGCACGCGCGGCGGCTTCGATCTCCTCCCGGCTCACCGGACGCGGAGACCCGTAGGCGATGTTGTCGGCGATGGTGCCGCTGAAGAGCCACGTGTCCTGCAGGACCATCGTGTAGCTGCGGCGGACGGACGACCGGTTCGCTTCGGCGATGTTCTGCCCGTCGAGGAGGATCCCGCCGGTATCCGGATCGTAGAAGCGCATGAGCAGACTGATGATCGTCGTTTTGCCCGCCCCCGTCGGTCCGACGATCGCCGCGGTCATGCCCGGCTTCACGTGCAGGGTGAGATCGTGGATGACCCGGCGCAGAGGCGTATAGCCGAAATTGACGGATTCGACGTCGACCCGGCCGGCGACGGGATGCTCCCAGCCGAAGACGAAGGCGTCCGGGATGTCGGGGTCCTCCTCCGCCTCATCGAGGAGCCGGAAGACACGCTCCGCCGCGGCAGCCGCCGACTGGAGCTCGTTGATGATGTTCGCCGCCTCGTTGATCGGGCCGCTGAATTTGCGGGAATAGAGCACGAACGAGGAGACGTCCCCGATCGAAATGCCGCCCGAGAGGAAGAGCAGGGAACCGAAGACGGACACGAGGGCGAGGGAGATGTTGTTGATGAAGTTGACCGTCGGGCCGACCATCGTGCCGTAGTAATCGGCCTTGAAATAGGCGTCCGCAGCCGTTTTGTTCTTTCCGGCGAAGCGGGCGATCATCGCGGGCTCGGCGGAATACGCGCGGACGGTCTTCTGGCCGGACAGGCATTCCTCGGCGTATCCGTTCAGCTCGCCGAGCTTGCCGGAGCGCGCGCGGAAGAGGGGACGGAATCGGTTGGCCATCATGGTGGTTGTGACGATGGAGAGCGGGACCGTGACGGCGAAGACCAGACAGAGCCGCGGCGAGATGGTGATCATCATGGCGAGGGAGCCGGCGACGGTCACTACGGAGGATGCGATCTGCACGAGGTCCGTGGACAGGGTCGCGTTGATGGTGTCGATGTCGTAGGAGATGCGGGAGATGATGTCGCCGGTCTGGGTGACGTGGAAGTAGCTGACCTTCATCTTCATCAGCTTCGCGAAGATGTCCTCCCGCATCCGGCGCACGATGCCGCGGGAGAGATTGATCATCACGATCTGGAGACAGTAGGCCATGACGGACGAGACGGCGTAGGCCGCGAGCATCAGGACGCAGTATCGGATGACCGCGTCGAAGTCCAC
>JAFYBI010000200.1 GCA_017540285.1 Clostridia bacterium
CCTGCGCAGTCGTGCTGCGCGAGGCGGGCGTCCCGGATCTCACCCCCTCCGCGGACGAGCTCCCCGATCCCCCCGCCGCCGCGGTCTCCGTACCGGCAGAGGATCCCGTACCGGACGTGCCGGAAACGGAGCCCCCCGAGAAGCTCCCACCGGATCCGCCCGAGACCCTCCCTCCTGACCCGCCCGCTCCCGAGCCCGAACCGGAACCGGAACCCGAGCCCGAGCCGGAGCCCCAACCGGAGCCCGAACCCGAACCGGAACCGCCCGCAAACCCGGAAAAGCACTGGTCGGGCGTCGATGTCAGCTTCGGTGCGATCGGAGACATCCTCGTCCACCCGAACATCTACATCGACGCGGGCTTCCGCAAGACCGCCGAAAAGGACTACGACTTTCTCCCGATGTTCTATGACGTCGCCTCCGCGTTCGCCGCGCCGGACATCATGTTCGTCAATCAGGAGACCGTCATGGCGGGCGCGGACTGGGGATACACCGGATGGCCCTGCTTCAACTGCCCGCGCGAGCTCGGCCTCGACCTCGTCTCGATGGGGTTCGACGTCGTGAACATCGCGAACAACCACATGCTCGACAAGCTGGCCCAGGGGCTGTCCTCCACCATCGATTTCTGGAACGCCCAGCCCGTCACCCTCCTCGGCGGGTACAAGGACGAGGCGGACCGGCTGAACATCCGCACGACCGAGGCGGACGGCGTCACCTTCTCGTGGCTCGCCTACACCCTCTCCACCAACGGCATCGTCAAGGCGGCGGATTCCCCGATCGTGATCCCGTACATCGACGACGGCCTGATCCTCTCGGACATCGCCCGCGCGAAGGAGATTTCGGACTTCGTCATCGTCTCGATGCACTGGGGCGACGAAAACACCCAGACGCCGAACGCCGAGCAGAAGCGCCTGGCCCGTCTCATCGCGGACGCCGGCGCGGACCTCATCCTCGGCCACCACTCCCACACCCTGCAGCCGATCGAATGGCTCGACACCGACCGCGGCCCGATCCTCTGCGTCTACTCGCTCGGCAATTTCGTCTCCGGAATGGACAAGCCCGTCAACATGGTGGGCGGCATCCTCAATTTCCGCGTGATCTCCGACGAAGAGGGACGCCTCCGGGTCACGGACGTCGTGATGAACCCGACGGTGTTCTTCTACGGCATGAACTGGTACAACACCCACGTCTACCGTCTCGAGGACTACACCGACGAGATCGCCGCGAAGCACGGCGTCGCCATCTCCGGCTACCGGCTCACCCCCGCGGACGCCCGTCAGATCGTTCTGAACGCGATCGGCGAGGAGTTTCTGCCCGCGTGGATGAAGTGAGCGAACGAAACGAATACGAAAGGAAATCCCCATGCCGAAATACCGTAAATCCCGGGTCGACGGCGCGTTTGCCGAGGCCATTTCCGAGATCCTGCGGGAAATCAAGGATCCCCGGGTCTCCGGCGTCCTGCTCTCCGTGATGAACGCGGACGTCTCCCCCGACTTCAAGTTTGCCAAGGTCTACTATTCCGTCTACGGGCAGCACGACGAACGAGAGCTCGCGAAGGGCCTCAAATCCGCCGTGCCGTTCGTGCGCTCGCGCATCGCGGACATGCTCAATCTGCGCGTCAATCCGGAGATCACCTTCATCCGGGACGACGGCATCCGCCACGGCGCCGAGATCTCCGCGCTGCTCAAAAAGATCGAGCCCGAGCTCGAGGCCTCCGCCGCGCGCGAAGCACAAGAGGCGCACCGGGCCGCGGAGGACGACGGCGATGAATGAAGCTCCTCTCACCCCGGAGGTCCCCGTGACGCCCGCCGTCACGCTCGAGGAGATCGCGGACGCGCTCCCCTCCTTCGGAAAGACCCTCATCCTCACGCACGTCAACCCGGACGGGGACTGCATCGGCTCGGCGTTCGCCCTCGGCGATCTGATCCGGGCATCCGGCGGGGAGGCGCGCGTCGTCTGCCCCACCCCGCTCCCGAAACGCCTGCGCTTTCTGGCGGGAAATGACGAAGAAGCGGACCGGACCGTCCTCGGCGAGGGAGAGGCGGACGGGTATGCCGCGATCCTCTCGGTCGACGTCGCGTCCCCCGTCCAGCTCGGGGACTTCGCGCCCCTCATCCCGCGCGTCCGCTTCATGATCGACCACCACGGCCTGGGCACCCCCTTCGCGCCGCACCTCGTCGATCCGAAGGCAGCGGCAGCCGGGGAGATCGTCAGCCGCCTCTACGCGCTTCTCCGTGCCCGCGGCGCCGTGCCCGCCCTTCCGGACGCCGCCCGACGCCTCTATGCCGCCGTCGCCTCGGATACGGGCAGCTTCCGGTTCGCGAACACCACCGAAGAGACCCACCGCATCGCCGGCGCGCTCCTCGCGGAGATCAACGCCGACGCCGCGGAGACAGGCCGCCCCGATACCGCCGAGATCTGCCGCTCCCTCTTCGGCAGGCACACCCTGCGCGAGCTCCGCGCCCAGATGCACGCCGTCGAAGGCCTCCGCTTCTTTGAAGACGGACGCCTCGCCGCGGTCCTCTTCACGCAGCAGATGCTCGCCGACTGGGACCTGACGGAAGAGGACATCTCCAATGCCGTCGAAACACCGCGCGCCGTCGAAGGGGTCCTCGTGGGCCTCTCCCTCCGCCAGCAGAGCGACGATCCCCGCGCCTACAAGGTCTCCTCCCGCGCCAACGCCGACGTGGACTGCGCCGCGGTCTGCGCGAAATTCGGCGGAGGCGGTCACGTCCGGGCCGCCGGATGCACCATCGCAGCCGACACCCCCGAAGAAGCCCTCTCCGTCGCCGCCGCGGCTTTCGGCGAAGCTATCCGCGCACGGACGGCGGACAACACCTGATTTGCCATGAAACTGAAACTGCTGCACGCCGCCGACATCCACCTCGACAGCCCGTTTTCGGGTCTCGACAGCCGCTCGGCGGAGGAGCGCCGGAACGAACTCCGGTCCGCGTTCACTTCGATGATGACCTACGCCCGGAAGGCGGACACCGATCTCGTCCTCCTCTCCGGGGATCTCTTCGACGGCGATCTCGTCACCCGCGAGACCGTCGCTCTCCTCGCGCGCGAATGCGAGAATTACGGCCGCCCCGTGTTCATCGCGCCGGGCAACCACGACCCGGCCTCCCCGAACAGCGTCTGGCGGCGGGTCTCCTTCCCCGAAAACGTCCACGTCTTCACAAGCACCGCCCTCGACGCCGTCGATCTCTGCGACGCGGACGGGCGGGACACGGGCGTCACGGTCTACGGCTACGCCTTCACGGGGCCCGACCTCGACACCGTCCCGATCGAGGGCACGGCGGTCGACGATCCCGCGCGGATCAACCTCCTCGTCTGCCACGCGGACATGACCGATCCGCACTCCTCCGACTGCCCCGTGACCGCCGCCCACCTCGACGCGTTCGGCGCGGACTATGCGGCGCTCGGGCACATCCACAATCCGCCCGCCCCCGGTCCCGGATGCCGTTTTGCCTACCCCGGCTGTCTCGAGCCGCGGGGCTTCGACGAGCGCGGACCGAAGGGTGCGATCCTCGCGGAGATCGAAAAGACCGACGGCCCGTCGACGGTGACGCTGCGGCGCATCCGGTTCTCGAAACGCCGGTATGAGCGCGCAGACTGCGACGTCACCGGCGCCGAAACGAACGCGGACGTCCGCGAAGCGATCCGGCAGACGATCCTCTCGTTCGCGCGGGAGAACGGCTGGGGAGCGGACACCTGCGCGGCCCTGCGCCTCACCGGAACGATCGCGCCCGGCCTGGTCCTCGACACCGAGACGCTCGCGGAGAATCCGCCCTGCGTGGGAAGCCTGCGCCTCGAGGACCGCACCGTCCCCGACGCCGATCCGGCAGTCCTCGCCGCCGATCCCGGCATCCGCGGCGCGGTCTGGCGCGAGCTGAAGCCTGCCCTCGAATCGGAGGATCCGCGGGAGCGGGAGGTCGCGCTCCGGGCGCTGCGATATGCGCTGCGGGCGATCGCCGGAGACAGGATCCAAAATTAACGCTGAAAACATACATTTAACCGGAGGCAAGACCGCGATGCCAAAGAAATACATCCTCGCCCTCGACCAGGGCACCACCTCCTCCCGCGCGATCCTCTTCGACCGCGAGGAAAACCTCGTCGGCTCCGTCTCGCGCGAGTTCCCGCAGATCTATCCCCGTGAGGGATGGGTCGAGCACGATCCCGCCGACATCTGGTCCTCCCAGTACGGCTGCATGACCGAGCTTCTTGCCCGCTGCGACGTCGCGCCGAATCAGATCGCCGCCGTCGGCATCACCAACCAGCGCGAGACCACCGTCGTCTGGGACCGCCGCACCGGACAGCCGATCTCGAACGCCATCGTCTGGCAGTGCCGCCGGACCGCGCCCCTCGTCGAAGAGCTCTCGAAGGACGGCTGGGACAAGGTGATCCGCGAAAAGACCGGGCTCATCCCCGACGCCTACTTCTCCGCCACCAAGATCCGCTGGATCCTCGATCACGTCCCCGGGGCGAGAGAGCGGGCGGAGGCGGGCGAGCTCTGCTTCGGCACGGTCGACACCTGGCTCGTCTGGAAGCTGACCGAGGGCCGCGCCCACGTCACCGACCCCACCAACGCCTCCCGCACGATGCTGTACAACATCCGGGAAAACCGCTGGGACCCCGAGCTGCTCGAACACTTCGGCGTCCCCGAGGCCATGCTCCCCGACGTGAAGCCGTCCTCCGGCATTTTCGGCTTCGCCAACCTCGGCGGCATCCCCGTGCCCGTCTCGGGCGTCGCGGGGGATCAGCAGGCGGCGCTCTTCGGACAGGGCTGCTTCTCCCCGGGCGACGCAAAGAACACCTACGGCACCGGGTGCTTCCTGCTCATGAACACGGGCGGCGAGATCCGGCAGAGCGAAAACGGCCTGCTCTGCACCGTCGCGGCGACGCTCGAAGGGGAGGCACCGCAGTACGCGCTCGAGGGCTCCGTCTTCACGGGCGGCGCGGTCACGCAGTGGCTCCGGGACGAGATGCAGTTCTTCCACGACAGCGCGGACATCGGGAAGATCGCCTCGAGCGTCCCCGATACGGGCGGCGTCTACCTCGTGCCCGCGTTCACCGGGCTCGGCGCGCCGTGGTGGGACATGTACGCCCGCGGCACCCTCACCGGGATCACCCGCGGCACGAGGCGGGCCCACATCGTCCGGGCGGCGGAGGAGGCCATCGCGTACCAGTCCGCCGATCTCATCGCCGCGATGGAGCGGGACATGGGTGCGCCCATCCATGCGCTCCGCGTGGACGGCGGCGCGACGCGGGACGATTTTCTCATGCAGTTCCAGGCCGACGTGATCGGCAAGCCGGTCCTGCGCCCCGCGATCCGGGAGACCACCGCCCTCGGCGCGGCGACGCTCGCGGGACTTGCCGTCGATTTCTGGCAGTCGAAGGACGAGCTGGACGCGGCGCGTCAGGTGGAACGGGAATTCGAGCCCGCGATCGCAGCTGACCGCCGGGAAGAGCTGCTCCGGGGCTGGCACGGCGCGGTCCGCATGGCCATGGCGCATGAATGACGGGATAAACTGAAGAAAACGCAAAGGGGCTGTTGCACTACCTCCTGAAATGGAGGAATAC
>JAFYBI010000201.1 GCA_017540285.1 Clostridia bacterium
CCTGAAAGCCCCGAGGGGCTTTCTTCCTCTTCTCCCCGCACGGATGGTGCGGATTCACTTCATCCGCAAGCGCAGCCGCGCAGACAATAGAAAAGGCGTACCTTGTTCAGGTACGCACAATTCAATATTGGTGAACGAACTTGCCGCAGGCGAGTTCGTCATTTGCCTGCAGGGGCCCCCTGCACGGGCACTGCCCGGCTCAGACAGGATAAGAGGCCGCTTGTCGGCATAAGAAAAAGCGCGGTACGCGCTTTTCCTCTCAGTTCCCGCCTTCGCCGAGCTGGCTCGGATACACCGCGACGTTGCACCTGACATACGCCTCGGTCGTGAAGCCCTTATACGTGAAGCGGATGATGTAGTACCCCTCCTGGAGCCCCGTGACTTCGAATTCGTAATCCTTCACATCCTGCTCGAACGTCCCGTCGTCGTAGCTCGCCACGACAAAGAACTCGTCCTTCGTGAATTCATGGTCCGTAGACGTCACATCCTCGCCCCTGTACGATGCGACAAGGCCGATGATCGGGTTCTTGTCCCCGCCGCACGAGGCGAGAAGCAGGGGGAGGATCAAAAGCAGCGAGAGCAGCGCGCAGGCTGCCGTTTTTCCGATCCGCATGACGCTCACCTCTCGTCATACGCCGGAGTAGGCCGCGAAGCCGCCGTCCACCGGGATGACAACGCCGTCGACGAACGCGGAGAACCGCTCGTCCGCCAGCCAGAGCAGCGTGCCGTCGAGGTCCTCGGGAGTGCCGAAACGCTTCATCGGCGTGTGGCTGAGGATCTTGTCGGAGCGCGGCGTGAGGCTGCCGTCCGGGTTGGTGAGCAGCGTCCGGTTCTGCTCGGTGAGGAAGAAGCCGGGCGCGATGGCGTTGACGCGGATGCCGACGGGCGCGAAATGCACCGCCAGCCACTGCGTGAAGTTCGAGACCGCCGCCTTGGCCCCGGAATACGCCGGGATGCGGGTGAGCGGCCGGAAGGCGTTCATCGAGGAGACGTTCAGGATCGTCCCGCCCGCGCGGCTCATGTCCCGGGCAAAGACCTGCGTCGGGATGAGCGTGCCGAGAAAGTTCAGGTTGAAGACGAAGGAAATGCCCTCGGGATCGAGGTCGAAGAAGGTCTTCACGCCTTCGAGCGTCCCGTCCGCGTCGAGGGAGGCGACCTCTTCGGGGGTGAGGACGTCGCGCGAGGTGGAGCCCTTCGGGTTGTTGCCGCCCGCGCCGTTCAGAAGGAGATCGACGGCCGTGACGCCGAACGCCGCGTAGATCTTGTCCCGCGCCGCTTCGACGGAGGATTTGTCGAGGACGTTCATCTCGACGGCGACGGCACAGCCCCCGTCCGCGTTGATGGCGTCGGCGACCTTCGCAGCCGCGTCCGGACGCAGATCGCACACCGCGACGCGCGCGCCGGCCTTGGCGAGGGTCTTCGAGAATCCGGAGCAGAGGACGCCGCCGCCGCCCGTGACGACCGCGGTCTTGCCCGTGAGATCAAAGGTGAGATTCATGATTCTTCCTTTCGTTCATTCCTCGACCGGGTAGGCGATGGTCGTCATGAGGGCCATCTCCGCGGCGGAGGTGTCAAGGCGGGAGTACTGCACCACGAGGGGCGTGTTCGATTCGAGGAGGACGGCGTAGGGGGTGTCGCGCGGGATCGGCTGGCCGTCCGCGTTGCGGAGCTTGTCCATGCGGATGTGGTGGGTCCGCATCGCCGGGCAGTGAGACGAGAAGTCCGTGCGGGCTTCGCGGTCCTCGAAGAAGAGGGTGAGCTTGATGTCCGCGTCGACGTCGGAGGTGTTGATCACGCAGATCGCCTCGTGCGATACGCTCCCGTTCTTCGAGACGGAATCGAGAAACGTGTCGGGAATGAGCCAGGTTTTCTTGCCGTATGCTTTCATGATGGTTGTCCTTTCTCTGAGGTGGGATACG
>JAFYBI010000202.1 GCA_017540285.1 Clostridia bacterium
AGACGGCGTCGAAGCGGCATGCCGTGGACTTTCTGCGGGCCCACACCGGATGCGGGCGTGTCGTCGCGTTCGGGGACAACCGCAACGACCTTCCCATGTTCGAGGCTGCCGACGTCGCCGTTGCCGTGACCAACGCCCCGGAGGAGGTGCGGCTCGCGGCGGACGCGGTGACGGACAGCGTGGTCGGGTGGATGGAGGAGGACGCCGGCGTCGGGGAGAAAGCGTGAGGAGCGGGGCCGCCGTATGCCGCTGCGATACGCCTCCGCGCGGGGGACGGGCACGTACCGTCCTCTATTTATGTTTCCCTTACGGCGTCCGTCTCCGCGCGCATCTCGCCGCCATTCATCTTTGTAATAATTTCTTTTAAACGTCAAAACTCCTCTTGACAAAGAGAATCTTTTGTGCTATGATAGAGACGTCGACAGCCGGAAGGCGCCCTCGCTGAAAACGTTCACGAAATCCTGTTGACTTTTCCGCCGCTTGTCTTTATAATATAGGGTGAATGATTGTCCGCCGGAGGAGGTGCGCCATGAAGAAACCCTATACCCTCGCGTTTGCCAACCAGAAGGGGGGCGTGGGGAAGACCACCTCCTGCATCAACATCGCCAGCTGTGCCGCCGAGCGCGGACTGCGCGTCCTCCTCTTCGACGCCGATCCGCAGGGCAACACCACGAGCGGCGTCGGGATCACGAAAAAGGCTGTTTCCGGCACCGCCTACGACGTCCTCATCGACGGGGCGGATCCGGCAGACTGCATCGTGAAGACGGCGTTTCCGAACCTCTCCCTCGTGCCGTCCAACCTGGACCTCGCGGGCGCGGAGATCGAGCTCTTCGACGTGCCCCGCCGCGAACGCCGCCTCGCCGCCTTCCTCGAAAAGTGCGCGGACCTCTGCGACCTCATCATGATCGACTGTCCACCGTCCCTCTCCCTGCTCACGGTGAACGCCCTGACCGCAGCGGACGGCGTGCTCATCCCGATGCAGTGCGAATACTTCGCCCTCGAGGGCCTGATCCAGCTCATGCTGTCGATCCGGCGCGTGAAGGATCTCTATAACCCGTCCCTCGCCGTTCTCGGCATCCTCATCACGATGTACAACGGCCGCCTGACGCTCACCTCCGAGGTCCTCGGCGAGATCAAGAAGCACTACGGCGACAAGGTGCTGAAAACCCCGATCCCGCGGTCCGTGCGTCTCACCGAGGCCCCCGGCTTCGGCCAGCCCATCAACTATTACGACAAATATTCGAAGGCCGCCGATGCCTACCGCGACGCGGCGAAGGAGATCCTCGAGCGGATCGGGATCGTGGTGTGAAGCCGGCGGGATCCGCTCCCGTTCTCCCTCCTTATCATTTTCATTCAGAACACCTTCCGGAGTAGCTTATGCCGAAAAACAAAGGTCTCGGCAGGGGGCTCGATGCGATCTACATCGACAACGCCTTCCCCGAGGAAGAAAAAAAAGACGCGCCGAAGACCGTGCCGATCTCGGAGATCGACCTCAACGCCGATCAGCCGCGCAAGGTCTTCGACCCCGAGAGCCTCGCCGCCCTCGCCGATTCCATCCGCGAAAACGGGCTCCTGCAGCCCATCGTCGTGCGCCGCACCGCCGTCGG
>JAFYBI010000203.1 GCA_017540285.1 Clostridia bacterium
GGCTGTCGCATTCACTCCAAGAAACGGAGAAATGCGGCAGCCGTTCTCTTTCTATAGCGCTTTCGGCGTTCTTTTTCTCCTTTATCGAGGAGAAAAAGAACCAAAAAGAGGAACTCTCTGGAAGTTTTGGGTGTTCCGCACTCTGCGGAGTGCGGGTCAGGGCGCTGCCCTCGACACTCGGGATGCTTCGCATCCCGGGACACCATTTTGAAAAAGGCGGTCGAAAACTTTTGCCCTATTTGCGACAACCCTGATTTGCCGGGTGCGCCGGGATCACAGGCTCCCGCGGAACCCGCGCCCGATGATCTCGCTGCTCGTCGTGATGATGATGAACGCCGACGGATCGAGTTCCTTGATCCTGCGCTGGAGCGAGGGCGCTTCGCTGCGGCGGCAGACGGTATGCAGGATGACCTTGTCCTCGTGCGTGAACGCGCCCTGCCCGTATTCGACCGTTGCGCCGTGCCCGAGAGACGTCAGGATGAAGCTGCTGATCTCGTCCGCGTACGTCCGCGTGGTGACGACGACGAAGTACTTGCAGACGTTGAGGTTTTCGATGACGCTGTCGACGAGGAACGCCTTCGCGAAGAGGCCCGCGAGGGAGAAGAGGCCCGTTTTCACGTCGAAGACGAAGAACGCACAGACCGCGATGAGGAAATCGACGCAGAGGAGCGCGGTGCCGACGTTGAGAGAGGTGTATTTCTTCAGGATCAGCGCGACGATGTCCGTGCCTCCCGAGGAAGCCTGCGAATGAAAAATGAGCGCGGAGCCGAAGGCCGTGAGGATCATCGCGTAGGCGAGCTCGAGGAACGGCTGGTCCGTCAGGGGACTGTCGAGCGGCACGAGCCATTCGAGCGCCTGCGTCAGGCCCGAGAAGAGAAGGGAACAGTAGACGGTGCGCACGCCGGTCGATCTGCCGAGAACGGCGAAGCCGAGGATGAGCAGGGCGACGTTGAGGACGCTGATCCACGTAGCGGGCGAATACGGCGTGATTTTGCCGAGCAGGGTGCCGATGCCGCTGACGCCGCCCGTTGAGAATCCGTTCGGGATTTTGAAGAAATAGACGCCGACGGTCATGAGGACGGTGCCGGCCGTCATCATGAGATAGTCCCGGATGCGATGCTGCTTCATGTGATCGGTGAAGTCTCCTTGTATGGGATGCAGAAACAGTGTAGCACAGCATTCCGGAAAAAGCAAGAATGAAATGCACGATTCCGCGCGGTTTTCTCCGGATTCGTCGGAACACACAGAAGAGCGCGGGACGGAGGGCGCAAAATTGATGGAAATAAACGGGGAGAAACACTTGACAACGGAGCGGTTTGGGTGTATAATATCGGAGTACGAATAAGCAGAACATTCTCCGTTCTCACCCTGCTGCATGAGCACGTCAGGGTTCATAAGGCACAAGGTGATTTTGTCGTGCGGGGAAGGTTCTCCGTGCGATTTTTTAACACTTTGGAGGTGCATAGCCATTAGCGCGAAAGAACTTATCATCAATGACGACATCAGAGCAAAGGAAGTACGGATGATCGACGAAAACAACGGTCAGCTCGGCATCATGAGCCTGAACGATGCCAAGACGTACGCCTACGACCGCGGATTTGATCTTGTTATGATCGCTCCGACCGCACAGCCGCCCGTCTGCCGCGCCATGGATTACGGCAAATACCGTTACGAGGCCGACAAGCGCGAGAAGGAAGCCAAGAAGAAGCAGCAGACCGTCGAGGTCAAGGAGGTCCAGCTTTCCTGCCGGATCGACACCCACGATTTCGAGACCAAGGCGAACCGCGCGATCAAATTCCTTCAGGAAGGCAACAAGGTCCGGGTCAGTCTCCGCTTCAAGGGACGCGAGATCGCCCATCAGGAGCTCGGCCGCGAAATGCTCGCAAGATTTGAGGAAGCAGTCCGCGAGGTCGGCACGGTAGACAAAAAGCCCGCGCTCGACGGCAGACAGCTTACGATGTTCATTGTGCCCGTCAAGAATACGGCGAAGTGATCGCGCGTCGGCCGCTCTCCGGGTCGAAAAACGCATTCTGAAACGACAAACAAAACCATCATTCGAAAGGACTCATTACCATGGGAAAGATCAAGACGCATAAAGCCTCTGCGAAGAGATATTCCGTCACCGGAACCGGCAAGGTCAAGGTGTTCCACTCCGACCATCGCCACAACCTCGGTCAGAAGACCCAGAAGAGAAAGAGACACCTCAGAAGCAGCCAGATCCTCAGCCCCGCAATGACTGCCAACGTCAAGAGACTCATCAACAAAGACTGAACGAAGTGACAGAAAGGATATAGAATCATGGCACGAGTAAAAGGCGCGATGATGACGCGCAAAAGAAGAAATAAAGTCTTAAAGGCAGCGAAGGGCTACTGGGGCGCGAAGTCGAAGCACTTCAAGATGGCGAAGCAGGCCGTCATGAAGAGCGGCAACTATGCGTACATCGGCCGCAAGCAGAAGAAGAGAAACTTCCGTTCCCTCTGGATCGCGCGTATTTCCGCGCAGGCCAAGGTCAACGGCATGAACTACTCGACCTTTATGCACGGTCTGAAGCTCGCCGGCGTAGACCTCAACCGCAAGATGCTCGCTGAGATCGCCGTCTCCGACAAGGAAGGGTTCGCTGCTCTCGCCGATACGGCAAAGGCTGCTCTTTAATCAAAGCTCAACGGGGTGTTGCGGCAAGGCACACCCCATTCTTTTTATCCTGTACTCATGGAACTCAATCGCTTTATCGAACGGTATGCCGCGCAGCACATCACCTCCCGCGCGAATCCGAAGGTCGCCGCTCTTGCGAAGCTCCCGGAGCGGAAATACCGGGAAGCCACGGGTCTATTTCTGGCGGAAGGCATCAAGCTGACCGCGGAAGCCCTCGCCTCGGGGATCCGGCCGGAAACCGTCCTGTTCTCGGAAACCTTCGCCGCGGATGACACGGCGGCCGCGCTCGCGGAAAAGACGGCGGCCTGCGGAGCGCCCGTGACGGTCCTATCCGATTCCGCCTTTGAGAAGATCTCGACGGAGAAATCCCCCGAGGGCGTCATCGCGGTCCTGCCGACGGGCGGGGAACTGTGCCGGACGGACGGCTTTCCGGAGTGGCAGGCGGGCCGGCGGCTGCTCATGCTCGACGGCATCCGCGATCCCGGCAATCTCGGCACCGTCCTGCGCTCGGCGGAGGCGCTCGGAATGGGCGGCGTGATCCTGTCGGACTGCGCCGATCTGTACAGCCCGAAGACGGTCCGCGCGTCGATGGGCGCCCTCTTCCGCCTCCCGGTCTATCTGACCGCCGACGCGATTTCGACGGTCTGCGCCATGCGCGCGCTCGGAAGACGGGTCTATGCCGCCGCGCTCGGGGAACACACGCTCACCCTCGGGGCGTTTGAAACGAAAGAATCGGACTGCGCCCTGATCGGCAACGAAGGCCACGGGCTCTCCCGCGAGATGATCGCCGCCTGCGACGCCGCGCTCCGCATCCCGATGGAGGGGAGGGCGGAAAGCCTCAACGCCGCCGCCGCCGCGGTCTGCATCCTGTGGGAGTATGCCCGCGCACGCTGATGCGGCAATCGTGCGCATCTGATCTCGAAAATCCGAAGGAGGATTTGACGATGGACGACGAAAGAGTATACTGGATCTGGCTCGCCGAAGCGATCGGACAGGGCAGCGTGTACGCCGCTCCGCTCCTGAAGCAGTTCGGCTCGCCCCGCAGCCTCTTCGAAGCCGGTTCCGATGCCGTTGCACCCGATGCGGAGCTGCGGCCGGAAGCGGTCACTTCGATCCGCGCGAAGCTCAGACGCTCCTCGCTCACGGTTGCCGGAGACATCCTCTCCCGCTGCGAATACCGCGGGATCACCGTCCTCACACCCGCGGATCCCGCATATCCCGATCCGCTGAGGACCATGCGCGATCTTCCCCTCGTGCTGTACGTCCTCGGCAGGCTCCCGGACTTCGGCACCCGGATGCGGTGCGCCGTGGTCGGCACGCGGAAGATGTCGGATTACGGACGCCGCATCGCCTATTCGCTCGGCGCGGGTCTGGCGTTCGGCGGCGCGGTCGTCGTCAGCGGCATGGCCCTCGGCGCGGACAGCATGGCCCTGATCGGCGCGCTGGACGCGGGCGGCGAGGTCACGGCGGTCCTCGGATCGGGCGTCGACGTGATCTATCCGCGCGAGCACACCGAGATCTATCACAAGATCCTCGCGCACGGCTCCGTCGTTTCGGAGTATCCTCCGGGGACGCCGCCGGTCGGCAGTCATTTTCCCGTCCGCAACCGCATCATGAGCGGGCTGTCCGACGCCGCGGTGGTGGTCGAGGCGGGCTCGCAGAGCGGTGCGCTCATCACGGCGAAACGCGCGCTCGAGCAGGGCCGCAAGCTCTTCGCCGTGCCGGGCAAGGTCGGCGATCCGGGCGCGGAAGGGACGAACGATCTCATCCGCGACGGCGCGCTCCCGGCGATCCAGGCCGAGGACATCCTCTCGGAATTCGAGTTCATCTACAAGAGCATCAACGTCGACCGCGCACACCGGCAGCTGCACAACCTCGACTTCGATCGGCTCTCCCTCTCCGCCATGCAGCGGACCCGGATCGGCGCGAAAGGGGCGCCCGCCTCGGATTCCGTCGGATCGCGGGCCAGGGAAGTGCGGCAGGACGCCAGGGCCGCGGCGGACGGGAAATTCCGCGAAGCCCGCGCCAAACGCGCAGCGGCTGCTTCCCGGAACGATGATGCCGCGAGAACGGCCGAACCCGTTTCCGAGCCTGTCCGCGAGCCTCTGCGCGATGAGGCAAAAGCGAACGATTTTGCCCAAACGTTGAAACAAACTGTAAATTCTCCCGAAAAAGTCATTCCGGCACAAAAAACTGAGCTGGATATGCTTGATGTGCCTGAACGAAAGGTATATAATAAAATGAAACCGAATGTCCCCACGCTCCCGGACGAGCTGGTGGACGACGAGACCGACATCGGGACCGTCATGAGCGCGCTCACCGTGCTCGAGATGGCCGGTGCGGTCGAATCGGGGAGCGGCGGCTATTTCCTGCGCGTCACTCCGGACGACATCATGCAGTCGGAAAACGACTGATCCCGCGCCGGTCATCCGGTTCCCGGCGTACAATTCCCAACCCAGCAAGGAAGGATCACACACAGGATGACGAATCTTGTTATCATGGAGTCCCCCACCAAAGCGAGCACCGTCAAGAGCTATCTCGGCTCTTCCTACAAGGTGGTCGCCTGCAAGGGACATATCCGCGATCTGCCGAAATCGACCCTCGGCATCGACATTGACAAAAACTTCGAAGCGCATTATATCAACATCCGCGGCAAGGGCGATCTCATCAAGGACCTCAAGAAGGACGTCAAGAACGCGGACCGCGTCTATCTCGCGACGGACCCCGACCGGGAAGGCGAGGCCATCGCATGGCACCTCGTCAACGCCCTCGACATCCCCGCGCAGAAGATCAAGCGCGTTCCCTTCAACGCCATCACCAAGAGCGTCGTGAAGGAATCGATCAAGAAGCCGCGCGAGATCGACATGGACGTCGTGAACGCCCAGCAGACCCGCCGCATCCTCGACCGCATCGTCGGCTACAAGCTCTCCCCGTTCCTCTGGAAGACCGTCAAGAGCGGTCTTTCCGCCGGGCGCGTGCAGTCCGTCGCGACGCGGATCATCGTGGACCGCGAGAATGAGATCCGCGCCTTCCGGCCGGAGGAATTCTGGACGGTCGAGGCGACGCTCCTCTCCTCCGACGGAAAGCCGTTCGAGGCAAAGTTCTGGGGCAGGGCCGGCGACCGCGACAAAATGCCCCTGCCGGACGAGGCCTCCGCGAGACGGGTGTACGACGCCGTCGTCGGGAAGCCCTTCCGGGTCGAGGACATCCGTCAGGGCCACCGCACGAAGAATCCCGCGCCGCCCTTCACGACCTCCACGCTGCAGCAGGAGGCGTCGCGCCAGCTCAACTTCCAGTCCCAGCGCACCATGCGGGTCGCGCAGGAGCTGTACGAAGGCGTGAACGTCGGCTCCGAATTCGGCGGCGTGCAGGGTCTCATCACGTATATGAGAACCGACTCCCTCCGCATCGCCGACGAAGCGAGGGACGCGGCGAAGACCTATATCACCGGAAAATACGGCGAGGAATACTATCCGAAGACGCCCCGCGTCTACCGCTCCAAGGCGAACGCCCAGGATGCGCACGAGGCGATCCGTCCCTCCGGCGCGATGCTCGAGCCGCAGGCCATCCGCAAGCAGCTCACGTCCGACCAGTACCGCCTTTACAAGCTGATCTGGGACCGCTTCATCGCGAGCCAGATGGAATCCGCGGAGCTCTCGACGGTCCAGACGGACCTGACGGCGGGCGGGTATCTCTTCCGCGCCAGCGGCTACACCGTCAAATTCCCGGGCTACATGGCCCTTTACGAAGAATCGGTCGACGAAAAGAGCGAGGACGACGAGAAGGCCGCGCGGCTTCCCGCCCTGAAGGCAGGCGAGGATCTCACGGCGCAGTCCGTCACGCCGAACCAGCACTTCACCGAGCCGCCGCCGCGCTACACCGAAGCGACGCTCGTGAAGCTGCTCGAAGAAAAGGGCATCGGCCGCCCGAGCACGTTCGCGACCATCATCACGACGATCACCGCGCGCGGCTACGTCAAGCGGGAAGGCAAGTCCCTCGTCCCGACGCCGCTCGGAGAGGTCACGACCAAGCTCATGTGCGAGAACTTCCCGGATATCGTCGACGTCCAGTTCACGGCATCCATGGAGGACAAGCTCGACGACGTCGAAAACGGCAAGGATACCATGGTCGACGTCCTGACGGGCTTCTGGGGCTCGTTCGAGAAGGAGCTTGCCCGCGCCCAGGAGACCGTCGGCGAGCATGAGGTCGAGGTCCCCGTCGAGGAGACCGACATCATCTGCGAGAAGTGCGGCAGCCGCATGATCGTCAAGAACGGGCGCTACGGCAAGTTCGCCGCCTGCCCGAACTATCCCGCTTGCAGGAACACCAAGCCGCTGACCAAGTCCGGCGACGAGCTCGTCGAGAAGAAGGCGGAGATCGCGCCCGAGAAGTGTGAGCTCTGCGGCGCGGACATGATCCTGCGCTCGGGGCGTTACGGCAGCTTTTATGCCTGCTCGCGCTATCCGGAATGCAAGAACACCCGTCAGAAGGTGCGCCCGCTCGGCGTGAAGTGCCCGGAATGCGGCGCGGACCTCGTGACGAAATTCGGAAAGAACCGCTCTGTTTTCTACAGCTGCACGCGTTATCCCGACTGCAAATTCTCCTCATGGGATATGCCCACCGCCGAGACCTGTCCGAAGTGCGGCGGCATGCTCTACCGCAGAAAGGGCAAGAATCAGCTCGTCTGCAAGAAGGAGGGCTGCGGCTTCAAAAAGGACGCGCCTCCGCTCGAGAATCCGGCGGAATCGGACGGCAGAGCGGAATAATGCCTGACTGACATCATGAACACGATCAACGTTTACGGGGCGGGGCTTGCCGGCAGCGAGGCCGCATGGCAGGCCGCAAGGCGCGGGGTCCGCGTCCGTCTCTATGAGATGAAGCCCGCGAAGCGCACGCCGGCTCATCACGCGGACGGCTTTGCGGAGCTCGTCTGCTCGAATTCGCTCCGGTCGGCGGAGCTGACCAACGGCGCGGGGCTTCTCAAGGAAGAACTGCGCCGGATGGGCTCGCTCATCATGGAGGCCGCCCTGTCCTCGAGAGTGGCGGCGGGCGGCGCGCTGGCGGTGGACCGCGTGCGCTTCTCGGACTATGTGACGGAGAAGATCCGCTCCTGCCCCCTCATCGAGGTCATCGAAGAAGAAAAGACGGCGATCCCGGACGACGAGATCACCGTCGTCGCGACCGGCCCCCTGACCACCGAAGGGCTCGCCGCGGAGATCTCCCGCCGCATCGGGGGGAAGAGCCTCTATTTCTACGACGCGGCCGCGCCGATCGTCGACTTCGAATCGATCGACATGACGAAGGCGTTTTTTGCCTCGCGCTATGAAAAGGGCGGCGCGGACTACATCAACTGTCCCTTCACCGAAGCGGCGTACAAGGCGTTTTATGCGGCGCTCCTTTCGGCAGAGGAAGCCGAGCTGCACGACTTCGAAAAGGGAGACCGGCTGAAGGTCTTCGAGGGCTGCATGCCCGTCGAGGTCATGGCGCGGCGGGGCGAGGACACCCTTCGCTTCGGTCCGATGAAGCCCGTCGGCATCCGCCATCCCGAAACGGGGGAGGAGTATTACGCCGTCGTCCAGCTGCGGCGCGAGAACGAGGCGGGGTCGATGTACAACCTCGTCGGCTTCCAGACCCACCTGAC
>JAFYBI010000204.1 GCA_017540285.1 Clostridia bacterium
GTCGCATCCGTCCGCGCGGTAGAGAGGCGCGCCCTTTTCCGCGAGCGGCACGACGGCGATACGGAACCGCACCTTCGGCATATCGAGGAACCGCAGCGATCCGAGGATCTCGGCGGAGAGCTTTTCGGCGGCTGCCATCCGTTTGGCGCGGAGCCGGAGCGCGGCGTCGTTCGCGCGGGTCATTTCCCCGGCGAGGCGTTTTTCGAGCTCGGCAAGCCGGAAATCCCCGTCCTCGAGGTCCGCGATCTTCTGCCCGATCTCCGCCCTCTTGGCCTTCACCTCCGCGATCGTCGTGCCGTATTTGCGTTCGAGCTTTTCGATCAGAGCGAGGCGCGCTTCGATCTGCGTCAGCTTTTCCGCGGGATCGCCGACGTCTTCGTCGAGGGCGTCGCGCACCCGTTCGGCGATGTCAAGGATCTCGTAGCGGTAATTCGCGAGGCGCGCGGCCATTTCGTCCGCTCCTTCGACGGCCTCGCCGAGCTGGGTGAGCGCGTTTTCCGCCCGCTCGATGAGATACGCGGCCGTCGCGCCTTTTTCGCTCTCCGCGAGCGCTTTGACGACGACGCCGGCGTATTTCGTCACCTTTTCGAGGCTCTTCAGCTTCGTACGCAGGCGGATGAGCCGCTCCTCCTCGTCGTCCGCCGTGAGCCGCGCCGCGTCGATCTCCTTCTTCTGATACCGGAGGATATCGAGCAGCATCTCCCGCTGGCTCATGGCCTCGCGCTGGGCGGCGATCTGCGCCTTCACCTCCGTCAGGGCGGCATAGGCCTCGGCGTAATCCGCGCGCTCTTCCCCGTCGTCGGCGAAGGCGTCGAGCAGGGCCGTGTAGGTCGACTTGTCGGCGAAATCGCTCCGCTCGCTCTGCGTCTGGATGCTCATGAGGATCGGGGCGGCTTCCTTCAGGGCGGAGAGCGACGCCGCGCGGCGGTTGATCTTGACCGTCGAGCGTCCGTCCGCGGTGATCGTGCGCATGAGGGAGATCTCCCCGTTCTCATCCGGCGGATACCCGAGCGCGTCGAGTCGTTCGGCCGTCGACGGCGTGCAGGAGAAGACCGCCGAAACCGTCGCGCGCTCTTCCCCGGTCCGGAGAAGCTCCCGGCCGTTTTTCGCGCCGCAAAGGAGGAGCAGGCTGTCGATCAGGATCGATTTCCCCGCTCCGGTGCGCCCGGTGATGACGGTAAAGCCCTCGCCGAAGGAGATGTCCAGCTGACGCGCGACGGCGATGTTTTCGATTGACAGGCTCGAGAGCATGACTTACGAATTGATGAGCTTGGTGATCCGGTGCGCGATGACCGCCGCCGCGTCGGGATCCCGGCAGATGATGATGATGCAGTCGTCGCCCGCCACGCAGCCGAGGATATCCGCCTCGTGCAGGGTGTCCACGCCCGCCGCCACCGCGTTCGCCATGCCCGCGTAGGTCTTGATGACGATCGCGTTCATCGAATAGTCGACGCCCTTGACCGAGGAGGCCAGCGCGCGGCTGTACACATGCTGGTTTTCCGTCGCGTTGTTCTTCGGGACCACGTATTTGTAGGTCCCCATGTCGGACATCTGCTTGAGGAGCTTCAGCTCGCGGATGTCGCGGGAGACCGTCGCCTGCGTGACTTCAAATCCGGCGAGCTTGAGCTTTTCGATGAGTTCTTCCTGCGTCTCGATGTTGTAGTTTTCGATGATTTCGAGGATCTTGTTGTGTCTCTTGACTTTCATGATGGATTCCTTTCAGACCGCGGGGCGAACCCGGCGGGAAATATGGGTCGGATGGAGTTACTGCGAAAGCTTCGCGTGCAGAACGCCGAGAAAGCTGTCGTCGCGGACGCGCAGCAGCTTCGTGACGTGTTCGGAGCGGCGCACTTCGATGGTGTCGCCCTCGCGGATCGCCAGATCTTCGCGCCCGTCGGCGTTGAGATACACGGACGCGCCGTTGGGCTGGATGTTCGTCAGGCGGATGACGGCGTCGCCGCGGAAGATGACCGGGCGGCTCGAGAGCGTGTGCGGACAGATCGGCGTGAGGCAGAAGGCTTCGATGGACGGATCGAGGACCGGACCGCCCGCCGAGAGCGAATAGGCCGTCGATCCCGTCGGTGTCGCCGCGATCATGCCGTCCGCGCGGCAGGTCTCGAACCGGACGCCGCCGCAGAAGACGTCGAACGAGATGAGGCGGGAGACCGGTCCGTTCGTGAGCACGATGTCGTTGAGCACGGTGAAGGAACCGCGGAACATACCGTCCGCGTCCGACGCCCGCGCTTCGAGCATCATCCGCTCCTCGACGGTGTAATGGCCCGTGAGGAGGCGTTCGAGCAGGTGGAGCTCGCCGTGCCCGATCTCCGAGAGAAAGCCGACGTGCCCGTAATTGATCCCGATGATCGGGATGCCGCGCCCGAGCAGACGGTGGGAGGCCTCGATGATCGAGCCGTCCCCGCCGAGCACGAGAGCCGCGTCGCCCTGTTCCCCGGTAAAAGCAATGCCATCTCCGAGATACGAGAGCTGTTCCGCATATTCCGGCAGAACGCCCACCCGGCAGCCCTGCCCCGTCAGCCGGGCGGCGATCTGTGCGATATGCGCTTCGGGGATGCCCTTGCCCGTATTCGGGATGAGGATGATTTCAGTGATCGGTTTCATAATCCATTCCGTTTTATGCCTGTACGGCTTCTGCCGTCTCCCGTTCTCCGACGGTGCGGGGGACGCCGCGTTTCGCGTAAACGAGAAATTCCGTATTGCCGTCTCCGCCGCGCACGGGGGATTTCATCAGTCCGACGGCGCCCAGTCCCACCGCGTCGAGCGAGGCGAGGACCTTGCGGATGGCCATGGTGTGCTGCTTTTTGTCCCGCACGATGCCGCCGCCTCCGAGCGCGTCCCGTCCGCATTCAAACTGCGGCTTGACGAGCCCGACGTACCCGGCGTCCGGCGTCATCACCGTGACGAGCGCGGGGAGCACCAGCGTCTGCGAGATGAAGGAGAGATCGAGGACCGCGAGCGAGACGGGCTCCGGGATGACGGCCGGAGACAGGGCGCGCGCGTTGACGCCTTCGCAGTTCACCACGCGGGGATCCTCTCTCAGCGTCAGGTCGAGCTGATCGTGTCCGGCGTCGACCGCCCAGACCTTCGCGGCGCCGCGCCGGAGCAGACAGTCGGTAAAGCCCCCGGTCGACGCGCCGATGTCCGCGCAGACGAGGCCCTCGGGATCGATGCCGAAGCGGTCGAGAGCACCCTCGAGCTTCATGCCGCCGCGTCCGACGAAGGGATGCTCCTCCCCGGTGAGAACGACGGCGTCCTTCTCCGAGACGTCGTGCGACGGCTTTGTGACGGGCTCGCCGTTGACCGTGACGAAGCCCCCCGCGATGAGGGACTGCGCGCGGGTCCTGCTCTTCGCGAGACCGAGCTCCGTGAGGCGCAGATCGAGTCTCATTTGTTCCGCCTGCTGAGCCAGAGGGCGAGATCGGCGAGCGCTTCGGATCCCGCAAAGCCCGCGACGGCTTCCCGCGCCTCGCGCACCAGTCCGGCCTCCGTCTGCCGCGCCTCGTCGAGGGTCATGAACGCGAGGGCGGTCTTCTTGCCGTTCTTCTCGTCGCTCCCCACCTGCTTGCCGAGGGTTTCGGTGTCGCTCGTCACGTCGAGGATGTCGTCGTGGATCTGGAAGCCAAGCCCAACGGCGTTCGCGTACGCGGTGATCCCGGAGATCACGGCGGGGTCGGCCTCGTCCGTCGCCGCGTAGTATCCGAGGAGGCACGCGGCCCGGATCAGAGCGGACGTCTTGCCGTCGATCATGGCTTTGAGCTCGCCCCAGTCCTTCATCTCCGCCGCCATGTCGAGGGTCTGGCCGCCGACCATGCCGCGGGGACCGGCTTCCGCCGCCAGGGTCTTCACGGCGAGGCGCACGGACTGGGCGCTGACAAGTCCGTTCGACGCGGCGCATTCAAAGGCGTAGGTCAGGAGCGCGTCGCCCGCGAGGAGCGCCTCCGCCTCGCCGAACGCGACGTGGCACGAAGGCTTGCCCCGGCGCAGGTCATCGTCGTCCATGCAGGGGAGATCGTCGTGGATCAGCGAATACGCGTGGACGCATTCGAGCGCGCAGGCAAACGGGAGGGCCGCCCGCGTCTCCCCGCCGAAGAGACGGCAGAATTCGAGCACGAGAAAGGCCCGGATGCGCTTTCCCCCGCCGAGGGTCGAATAGCGCATGGCTTCCGCGACGGCGGTGTTTCCGGTATACTGCTCGCCGAGCGCGTCTTCCAGCGCGTTCTCCGCGAGGCACGCCGCCGTTTTCAGCGCGGCTTCGATGTTGGTTCTGTATGCCACCGGATGCCTCCCGTCAGGTCATGGGCGGCATGTCGCGCTCTTCCGCGGTGCCGTCCGGGTTCGGGATCAACAGCTTCACCTTCTGCTCCGCCGTGTCGAGGCGCGCATTGCAGAGCTTCACGAGCCCGACGCCCTCCTCGAAGAGCGCGAGGGATTCGTCGAGCGGCGCGGAGCCGGATTCGAGGGCGCGCACGATCTCCTCGAGCCGGGCGAGCGCCTCCTCGAAGGTCATGGCCGCCTTCCCCTCTTCTTTGCTTTCAACGGCTTCCGCTGCTGCTTCTTCTTTTACTTTCTTCATCGTGTTTCCTCCTTCACCTCGTCGACCGTGCAGACGGCTTCTCCGCCGACGGTCCGGACCGTGACGCGCTCTCCCTCGCACATATCGCCGAGCGAACGCACGAGCGCGCCGTCCGATCGGTAAACCGCGGCATAGCCCCTCGACAGGGTCGCCAGCGGGTCGAGCGCGGACAGCTTTCCGGCAGTCTGGGCGAGCGCCGCCTTTCGCACGGCGACCCGATCCGCTTCCGCGCGGCGCAGCCGATCCGCAAAGGAATCGAGGAGCATCCTCCTCTCGTCCACCGCGCTCATCGGGCTGCGGAGCGCGCGGGATGAGGCAAGCGCGTCGAGCTTCCGGCGGTCTGCGCGCACCTGCGCGGCAAGGATCCCCGCCTCCCGGGCGATGAGACTCGCCATGTGCCGTTTCAGCTCCGCCGCATCGGGGACGGCAAGCTCCGCCGCCGCAGACGGGGTAGGCGCACGGACGTCGGCGACGAAATCGCAGATCGTGAAGTCCGTCTCATGGCCGACCGCCGAGATCACCGGGATCCGGGAGGCCGCCACGGCCCGCGCGAGCGTTTCGTCGTTGAACGCCCACAGATCCTCAAGCGATCCACCGCCCCGCCCGATGATGAGCACGTCGGCGGAATCGGTCCGGTTGAAGTAGGCGAGCCCCGCGATGAGCTGCTCCGGCGCATCCGCTCCCTGCACGAGCGCGGGATAGAGCGTGATCCCGGTCATGGGGAACCGACGCCGGGTCACGTTGATGATGTCCCGGATCACCGCGCCCGTCGGGCTGGTGACGACCCCGATGCGGGCGGGGATCTTCGGCAGCGGGCGCTTTCGGGCGGGTGAGAAAAGTCCCTCCGCCTCGAGCTTGTTTTTCAGCTGTTCAAAGGCGATCCAGAGCGCGCCGACGCCGTCCGGCTCCATCGTGTCGCAGTAGAGCTGGTACACGCCGTCGCGCACGAAC
>JAFYBI010000017.1 GCA_017540285.1 Clostridia bacterium
CTCCGGGCGGTCGCGGCGCGTCACGGCGTGCGCATTCTCGAGGATGCGTGTCAGTCGGCGGGCGGGCGCTATCACGGCAGTCCGCTCGGATCGATCGGAGACGTCGGGGCGTTCAGCTTCAATTATTTCAAGATCATCACCTCCGGCGAGGGCGGCGCGCTCGTGACGAACGACCGCACGATCCACGAACGCGCCTTGATCTATCACGACGCGTCGGCCGTCGCGTTCTTCGGATCCCAGCTCGACGGGATCTCGGAGCCGCTTTTCGGCGGGCGGGAATACCGGGTGTCGGACCTGACCGGAGCGATCCTGCGCGAACAGCTGAAGCGTCTGCCCTCCCTCCGCGCCGATCTCAAACGCATCCAGCGCGAGATCGCGGACCGGACGGCGGACGTGCTGACCCTCGCGCCGTCGCATGACTTCGCAGGGGACGCCGGGACGACGCTCGCTTTCCGCTTCGGATCGGAGACGGAGGCACGGCGCTTCACGGCAGCCTGCGCGGCAAAAGGGATCGGGCTGACCGTGCCGATCGACACCGGCAAGCACGTCTACACCAACTGGACGCAGGTCATGGAAAAGCGCGGCGCGCTCCATCCGCTCATGGACCCCTACAAAATGGAGGCCAACCGCGGCGCGGCCTGCGATTACACGCCCGACATGTGCTCGAAGACCCTCGATCTGCTCGCGCGGACCGCGTATCTCGGGATCAGCCCCGATTGGAGCGCGGCGGACGTCGAGCATGTGGCCGGGGTGCTCGCGGACGCGGCGAAGGAATAGGATCCCGTACAGGCGGTGCACGGCCTTGATCCTCAGCGCCGCCGCATGACCGTGATACCGAATATCAAAGGAGCTGCTGCACCTCTCCGTTTTCAGGAGGAAGTACAGCAGCCCTTTCTTCATGATTTGGTTTTCTTGATTCGTTATCCGGTTTCGCGTCAGCCGTTGCCGCCCTCGCCGGGATCCTCAGCGCCTTCGCCGGGATCTTCCGCCTGCGCTTCCGCCTCCACGGTGAATTCTGCCGATCCGTTCCTCGAGTTGAGCGTGAAGGAAACGGTGTACCGGCCCGCTTCGAGCTTCATTTCCGCAGGGAGCGCGATTGCGATCACGCCGTCCTTCGCTTCCGCCGTCATGCCGTCGACCGAGATCGCTTCGCCGTCCGACCCGAGGCCTCTGACGACGACGTCCGCGCCGCCGAGATCGCCGAGATCAAAGTCCGGAGTCACTTCGATGACGCCGTCCTTCAGGACCGCCGTGAACGCGGGATCCGCGCCTTCGATGAGGAGCTTCACCTCGCCGCCCGCCGCGATGAATTCGACGTGCTTCAGGTAGAGGTCCGCGTACCGGACTTCTTCGAGCTTGTTGTCCTTCGTGATCCGGATCGCCCGCATGTCCTTCGCGATGGCGTAGGCCGTGCCGTCGACGGAGACCGTGCCGGAGGTATAGCCGGTGACGAGCCCTTCGGCGCACATCGCCTGTTCGCTGCCGGTGACGTTCCCTTCCGCATCGAGGCGGTAGTCGCGGCCCTTTTCAAGATCGGCCTCTGCGGAGAGGACGGTCTCGATCTCGCCCTTCGCGAAGTTGTACGCCGTGTATTCGGTCCAGCTTCTGCCGTTCTCAAAGACCTGCCCGTTCACACCGAGGATGCGCACGGATGCCGCGTCGGGATCGTAGGCGCCGACCGAGCCGTCGGACACGCAGAGGTAGGCGAGCGTTTCGACGCTGCCGACTTCGTTGCGGAAGATTGCAGTGATCTTCGCACCGTCCGCGATCGCCATGTCGCCGAGGTTCGCGCCGCGCTTCCGGCTCCATCCGCCTCTCTGGCAGACGACGATCTCGGAGTTTTCGTCGACGATGAAGGTCACCTTGTCAAGCCCCGCCGAGGTCGCGAGCACATCCGCGTCGCCCGCGTCGAGGACAAAGGTGTTCCTGCCGTCCGCTTTGACGGAGGAGTTCTTCGCCGATCCGATGAGGAGAGCGATCTCGTCCGCGCCGCCCCGGTTCTGCACGAATTCCTTCGCGCCGGCGAGGAGCACGCCGTCCTTCGCTTCCGCCGCGATCAGACGGTAAGCGTCGTCGGTCGCGATATAGCGGTAGACCTCGCCCTTTTGGGCCGTGCCGTCGCTCACGTAAATGTTCTGCTCACGGCCGTCGAGGAAGGCGGTCATGACGTAGCGGAACGCGCCGTCTTCATAGATGCGGTACGCGTCGGAGAGCGCCGTCAGGTACTGCGAGGCGGACGCGGCCACGCTGCCCTCGATCACCGCGGCGATCTGTCCGTCGTACACGGCGACCGTGGCGTTCTTGCCGAGGGTCAGCTTCGCGCGGATGCCGTCCGCCGGGATGCCCGCGGTCTCGTTGCCGAGGTCATAGATCGCGTCGTCGATCTTCGCCGTGCCGTTCGTCAGACGCTTCACGGCGCCGGAGACGATGTCGAGCGTATCCGCAATGACAAGCGAAGAGGTGTTCTTGTTGTAGTAGTAGAGGACGTATTCGCCGTTCACGGCCTCGGGCTCGTTCTTCACGGAGACGTCGTTCCGTCCGTCCGCGAGGTTCACGTGCCCGTCCGCGTCGATGTCCAGTCTGCCGACCCGGAACGGGGTGAGAATGCCGATCTTCGCCGTTTCTTCGCCGTCCGCCCGGAAGAGGGAGATGCGGCAGAAGCCGAGGAGGGGCTTCAGCTCGTCGGCCGATTCGATCTGCTCGAGCTCGGCGCCGCTGCCGTAGGCAAAGAGCTTGAGCTCGTTGTCGTTCGTCGCGAGGGCGTCGGAGTATTCCCCGACGAGGGTGTAGCGGACGTCGCCGATCTTCACGGTCTTCTTGTCGATCGCGGCGGCGTCAAAGTCCTCGCGCTCGCTCATCGGGACCGCGGAAAGGACCGTGCGCACGCCGCCCTCCGTCTTCACGATGAGGCGGAAGGTCTCGCCGAGGTGTTCGTCGCCCGCGATCTGACGGCCGTCGACGGTCATTGCTCTGCCGTCCGCCGTCACGAAGGTCACGAAGCCGTTCTTCACGACGGGCGCGCCGTCCAGGGCATAGCGGTTGGTGGCCGAGAGGACCGCGTCGGTCATCTCATAGCCGAAGACCTCTTCGATGATGGAGGTCGCTTCCTCATATCTCATGCCGTTGGCGGCCGTCTTCGGGATGAGGAGCTCCGCCGTGAGGGCGTTGTAGAGGATCATCGCGGTCTCGCCCCTCGTGAGGGTATCCGCATAGCCGACGTCCTCAAGGTTCCGGTCGAGCCCGAGGCGCACGGCCTGGTTGATGTAGGACCACGGGTAGCCCGCGTTCATGCCGGCGCTCTCCTGTCCGAGCGCACGGACGAGCATCGTCATGGCGTCCTGCTTGGTGATGCCTCCCTTCGGATGGAAGCTCGTCGCGGACGTGCCGCGGATGTATCCCGCCGCATTGGCCCACGAGATCGCGCCGTTGTAATAGGGATCGTACAGGTCGAGGAACGGGGTGGTATTCCCGCGTCCCGCGTCGTCGCGCCCGAGCATCAGGCGGAAGAGGAGCGTCGCCATCTGTTCGCGCGTCACGGGCGCTTCGGGAGAGAATTCGTTCTCCGACGTGCCGCGGATGACGCCGATATCCGATAAGATGGAGATCTCGGTCGATGCGCGGCTGCCCTGGGCGACGTCGTCATAGGTTTTCGCCGAAACCGCGGTCGCGCCGGACGCGATGGTCAGGGATGCGAGCACGGCTGCGAAAAGTTGTTTTTTTGTCATGGATTGCCTCCTGTGGTGGATTGTCGTTTCCGTTGTTCTGCCGCCGGTCCTGTTCACCGGCGCGACAATAGGATACCATGACGCGGCGCCGAAGTCAAGCGGATTTATGCACATGAAACATAAGTGAAATATTTGTTCATTGAATTTTCATCATTTTGCACAATTATCCCATGATCGGCAATCTCTGCAATGCAAAACCGGATCGCGCGAGGAAAGCGAGGAATTTTCCGGACCGATCGTCCGCGCGCGCCGGGATCTGTCGGCAGAATTGTTTATTTTTTGTAATTTCAAACCGGCAGAAAAAAGAGCCGCGGCGGCAGCTCTTTTTCCGTTGTTTCGTTCAAGGGTTTCTCATTTAAAATACGACTCGTACCCCGTCCACTTAGCGAGGTAACGCGCGAGGATCATACGGTCCTTGGCTTCGACCAACCCGTTGCGGTCGATGTCCGCGGCGTCCATGGA